>CAZSYU010000110.1:0-13387 GCA_964611345.1 uncultured Pseudomonadales bacterium | reverse complement strand
CGTCAAACCTCTGGTGCGAGCTGCCACCGAGGCCGGCAAACGCACCGTGCGTGCGCGTTTTTATGTTGATGAAGAGATCTGCACGGGCGACCGAGCCTGCATTCGACTGTCGGGTTGCCCCTCACTGAACGTCAAACCCAATCCCGACCCACTGCGCGACGACCCAGTGACCTATGTCGACAACACCTGTGTGGGTTGTGGCGTTTGTGGAGGCAACGCCCACTCGGCAGTGCTCTGCCCCTCCTTTGCACGAGCGGACATCATTTCCAATCCAAACTGGTGGGACAAGGCAAAAAATCGCATCCGTCAACGGGTCATTGGTGCTTTGCAAGAGCGTCTCGCTCAGGCCGATCGCGAGCGCGCGCTATGACTTCCACAATCAACATTGTTGTCGCAGCGCTAGGCGGTCAGGGTGGGGGTGTTTTACTTGACTGGATTGAACAGGCAGCACACAACGCTGGCTGGTCAACTCAAGCCACCTCCGTTCCTGGCGTTGCCCAGCGAACCGGCGCCACAATTTACTACCTCGAGATATACCCAGAGGAAGTGCCTGACAAGAACATCCAACCGGTCATGTCACTATTTCCAATGCAGAACAGCGTCGACCTTGTGGTGTCATCCGAAATTGTGGAAGCGGGACGGATGGTGCAGCGAGGGTTTGTGTCACCAGGGCGCACAACTCTAATCACTTCAGACCATCGAGTTTACGCCATCGGCGAGCGAGCCGCGGTAAGAGACAGCGTTATAGACGCACAGGCACTCCGCAGCATTGCAAGCGAACGCGCGCAAAAACTGATCATGTTTGATTTGCAAGCAATGGCTTCTGCTCACAACACAGTCATAAGCGCCACCCTATACGGCGCTGTTGCTGCAGCCAAAGCTCTACCCCTGCCACCGGCGGCATTTAAAGCGGTGATTGAGGCGAGTGGCGTACAGGTTGAAAACAACCTGGCTGCATTTGATGCGGCTTACGCTGCAGCCAGCGAACAACAATCAATGGCGAGCACCGACACCAGTGTTCAAGCAGCAAACGTGGGCCACTACGAGCCACCCACTGCAGTCGAATTTACAATACCCAAAGCCACTACTGGCCCGGGCAAGAAGATACTGGAACGCATTGCCAAGCTGCCCTCAGAGTTGCAACCCACTGCCTATCACGGTGCAAAAAAACTGGTTAACTACCTCGACTTTGACTATGCCCATGCGTACCTCGACAAAGTCGAACGTTGTGTCGCTCGAGAGATAGACGCGTCAGACTATCGCCTGAGTATTACGTTCGCAAAACATCTCGCTCTGTGGATGGGTTTCGAAGACATTATTCGTGTTGCCCACCTGAAGGTCAGCGCGGCAAGAACACAGCGTCTGCACGAAGAGGTGCTTGCCACTGCTGATCAGGTGGTTGAGGTGCGCGATTTCTTTAAACCCCGGGTTGAGGAGATTTGCGGCGTGTTGCCACACAAGATAGGCGCGGCCCTGCTTAAGTCCCCAACGGCCCGCCGGCTTATTGGTCTCTTCACCGGGGGTAAACAGCTACCGACCAATCACCTCGGCGTATTCCTGTTGCTGCGCGGGCTTGCGGGTCTGCGCCGGTTTCGAAGAGGCACCCACATGCATCAATGCGAGGCGCGTCGGATCAATGACTGGGCCGAAGCAGTACTGGACAAAAAACACAGCCCAGAGCTCGCGCTGGCTGTGGCCCAGGCGGGCGGCCTGATAAAGGGTTATGGCGCGACGCGGGAGCGCGGGTATCACCAGGTTACACAGATTCTGACGAGCCTCACGAACCTCAAGCACCATCAGGCGCCAGAACAAATTCGTGATCTGACTCAGGCAGCCCTGCAAGACGACGACAGTTCGGCCTTTAAGGTGCTAATGGATGAGCTGCTGCAGGCTCCAGCAGAATCCTCTACCTAGCAGGCAGCCGAAGAAGTAAACTCCCATACCCGTAGAGTGACCTGGCAAACACAACCGTACATGGCAACCCACCAAAAATCTGCTAACGCAAACAGCGATTCTGAAACTCGCGCGCACCAGGATGATCACATCGCGCTGCGGCTGTGGCTACGCTTGCTCACTTGCACCAACCTGATCGAGACGCAGCTACGCTCGAAGTTGCGCACCGAATTCGACACCACCCTACCCCGCTTTGATCTCCTGTCCCAACTCGACCGCGAACCTGACGGCCTCAGCATGGGTGCGCTGTCGCAACGCATGATGGTCTCTGGTGGCAATGTAACGGGCCTGGTAACCCAACTTCTGAAAGATGGCTATGTTTCCAAAACGCCTCATCCGGACAGTCGCAGAACCTTTGTGGTTGCTTTGACAAAAAAAGGTCGAACGGCATTCAAGACCATGGCGGAGGAACACGAAGCCTGGGTGCAGGGTATGTTTGCCAATCTGTCAGAAAACCAGATGCAAAATCTGATGAAATCTCTAGCTAACCTGAAAAAAAGTGCCGGAGAATGACCAGTTCTTCCGATCCAATCGCCGCCAATCAGAAACTACATGCCGACCCAGCGTTAGCAGAATTTACGCTCGAGCAATCGCCGTTTTATCTGATGACTCAAGCCACCGGCCTATACACCTTGGTAATGGAACGTTCGCTCAAGGCCGTGGGTATGGACCTCCCACGCTGGCGAGTACTCATGGTATTGCACGAACAAAGCCCCAGCACAGTTTCCGAAATATCCAGACGCTCGGTCATGAAACTCTCTACGATGACCAAAGTAGCCCAACGGTTAGAGAAAGAAGGCTATGTTAGGCTTGCACCCAACAAAGACGACAAACGTGCGACCGACGTACATCTGCAAACCAAAGGGGAAGAAGCTGTGGAGGTAATCCGCGAAGCCGCAAGTCAGGTGTACCAACAAGCTACTCGATCAATTAGCGATCGTGACATTCTGTTGCTAAACGATCTACTCACCAAACTATCCGACGAGCTACGCCGTTCGGCCTAAAATAGAGACTTCAACTATGCTGGTTTACTATCGCGAAATTACGGTCGAATGGGGTGAGTCGGACCCCTTCGGCCTGGTCTATTTCCCGCGAATGCTGGCCTGGTTTAACGACGCAGAGCACGAATTTTTCGCTCAGGCTGGGTACCCGGTCAAACAAATGGTTGAAAACGACCGAACCGCGTTCGTCATGGGACGAATCAATTTCGAATTCGTAGGGCCAGCCGCTTATGGCGATAAAATTGTTACCCGAATAGAAGCCATAGAAATCACCAACTCAACTTTGCAATGGCAATGCACTGCCAATCGCCGCGATGATGAAGCACTAGTGACCAGTGGTACCGCTACCCGGGTGTACGCCGAGATTCAGGAAGACGGAACCCTGAAAGCTATACGTATTCCCGACAATCTGCGAGCACTCCTCGGAGCTTCGGTCGGCTCTGCAGAAAAAAACGAAGCTGGCTAGATCAATCGCAGTGAGCGTCAGCGAAAAATTGTCGTCTCACGAAGAAGGAGTAGTCGGTTTCCGAGTAAAGGCTGTGGTTTGCGCGTTTGCCATAAACCTGCTCGACGGCTTCGACGTACTCTCGATCTCTTTCGCTGCGCCCTCCATCGCATCAGAGTGGGGGCTATCCCCGGAGCGTCTGGGCATTCTGTTCAGTGTTGGACTCTTAGGCATGGTTCTCTCTTCAGTGTTCGTAGCGGGCGTCGCCGACTATGTGGGTCGACGCCGGGCAATACTGTCAAGTCTAATCATTGTCACAGCTGGGATGATCGGTTCAGCGCTTTCTGCGTCTGCGGAAACATTGGCACTCTGGCGATTTCTGGTGGGTGCTGGGGTAGGCGTCATTGTCCCCAGCCTGAATACACTGGTGGCCGAATTTGCTCCAACAAAACGTCGCGACTTTGCCATAGCAGCGATGCAATCGGGTTATCCGGCAGGCGGCATCCTCGGCGGCCTGGTTGCTGTGGTCGTGATTTTCAGCATGGGCTGGCGCGGTATCTTCTGGGTGGGTGCCGGTCTGTCCCTTGTCGCATGGTTAGCCGCACTACGCTACCTCCCCGAATCGATGGACTACCTGATTACCAACCGCCCGAAAGACGCGTTGTCGCGTCTGAACGCTATTCGGTCTCGTCTACAGCTGCCTTCGCTTACGCAACTACCAGCGCCGCCACAACGCACATCTAATGAGCAGGGCTACCGGGCGCTGCTAACTCCAGACGTTGCACTACGAACTACAGTCTTGTCGCTGGCATTCTTCTTTGTCATGGCAAGCTTTTATTTTGTAGCCAACTGGACGCCTAAACTATTGGTTGATTCTGGCCTCAAACTCAGCGCGGGTATCTCTGGAGGTATTGTGCTCAGCCTGGGAGGTATCATTGGTGGCTTACTGCTCGGTTGGTTCGCTGCCAGGTTCCATCCCCGAATGTTAACCGCTGTGTTCATGCTGTTAACCGCGCCAACGATGTGGTTGTTTGCGCAAAACACCGACCTCGCTCTTATGCTGTCTTCAGCATTCGTTATGGGCATCTTCCTGCTAGGTTCCATGGTTGGACTTTACGTTCTTACTCCAGGCTTGTTTGCCGCAGGTCTTCGAGCAACTGCAACAGGCGTCGGAGTAGGTCTTGGCCGACTTGGTGCTATCGCTGGACCACTCGCAAGTGGTTACCTGATCGCATCCGACTGGAACATGACACAACTGTATGGCGCATTCGGTCTACCGGTGCTTTTGTCCGCGAGCATGATCTGGTGGTTACATCGTCATACACTGCCCGCAGGGGCGAGTAGGAGGGGATAGTTTGAGCGGCTCGGTTTGCCTAACTTGAGCTGAAGGTGGTTATGTCCCTACTATATATTTTTCCAATGCGCAAGTACCTAAAATGGGGTGGAGTGTCAGTCAGCAGACAGAATGCTGATAATATTGTTGGCTTTCAATCGAACCGGCGCGTACGGGCAACAGCTCTAAACGTCGACACAGCGGGCTCTACAGCCGATTAGCACTGTTTGGTGCTCGCTACTTTTTTTCGCCCACCTACCCCATTTGAGGTAGAGCGATAAATGAAAATCTATTGTAAAATTTCACTGCGTTTGCGCAGGTAGTCGGCTTTCTTTCAGCCATTCGGTGACTGAAAGCTCGAAAGCCAGAAAAAGCGAGCGCGCAGTACGGGGGACAGATCGTAAGCGAAGGGATTCGAATCGCATCTTTCTAAGCCGTTTCTTTCAAGTTTTGAGACAACGAAAGAGCGTGATGAGATTGATCATTCTAGGGAAGGCTTGTGTACGAAACTGATATTGCTGAAGCAATCGTCGACCGACGAAAAATGGGGCTCGTCGTATTCGACAAGGTTGGCGATGTGTTGTACTGCTCTCCCTTGGCTGAGAGTCAGTTGCAGGCTGCTTCTTTTTTTATCGCAAACGGAAAGATTACAACGCACAACGGAGCTAACCAGAGAAACTTCTGCAACAAACTCTCCAAATGCTTTTTGGAGCGGGGTCGAAGAGAATCATGGTTTGTACTCGGCGGTGACGCAACCGATGCGATTGTCCTATCTCTCCAGTATTGCGAAAGGACAGACGATGGTGTTGTTCTTGGTTTGATACGCTCGCCTGGTGCTGACGATAGCGAAGTCGATCAGCCAAGAATTATGGAAGCGTTTGGCCTTACCCCTAGAGAAGCACAACTAAGTCTGCACCTCAGTCGTGGGAAAGACCTTGTGGAATTTGCAGACAGTCATTTTCTCACAAAAAACACTGTTAGATCCCATCTTAAACAGCTCTTTAAGAAAATGGGCGTAAACAAACAAATACAGGTTGCTGTTGTCGTTTGGGCTGCGCTTAGGTGACGTTGGATTTTCGGACAGTTTAGGAAATCACCTAAAAGTCGGGTCTGAACACTCGCTCAATGCGAAAGATATTAAGGTTATCCGGCTGATCGAACTGCTGCTTGAACTCATCCGTGTAACGGATTCCCTTTCTCATGATTCACCTCTTGAGGTTGATAAGATTTTTACCATAAAAGGTGTCGGGAATTCTCAGGCCGTATCAGCCATTGAGGTTAGCGAATCAATTTCTTGAACGACTACCCTACTTTTTACCAAATCTCATACTCTGGTTGAAAACCTTGAGCTATGGCGGCTTTGTCCGCAGTTGGTAGCCGGCAAAAATGAGGTAGTAAACAGCAACAGTCCCCACAACGGATCGAGTGCCGTCTATGTTTGTTACACCAAACTCGCCAAGCCTGGACTGGGTCAACTTCAAAACCACTTGATTCTGTAAACAGGGCAATCAAGGAAAAGGTAGGTTATTCTTACTATTCTCCGCAATTTTCAGAGTCCTAAATTCGCCCCAAAACGGACTCCAAAATGTGCGGCAGGAGCCGCCCGAAGCAAGACACTAATTACTTGCGAAAATACTCCAACTTTGCTCGTTTGATGATGCTTTCCATCGCAGCTTCTGTATCCCCGTCGGGTGTGCGATTCATCAACACGATGATCGCATCGCCGCTTTCTATGTCGAAGTATAGGCTGGAAAATATGCCTCGGTCAGAACCTGCATGACCTGTAAGGCCATATCTATCTCTCCAGAAAAATCGCTGACGCGTGGATATATCGTCAGGCAATTGAAGACTCAGCATTTCCGAAAAGCTATCGTCGCTTAGTAACTCAAGGTTTGACTGTTCTCCCCTTTGCAAGAGCCAAAGTGTCAGCTTCGAAAGATCAGAAACCGACGCATGAAGGCCTCCATCCGGGTAGTTCGGGTTTCCATAGTGTGGATACGCTTCAAAACTTTTATAACCTTTAGCCGGTCGAAAGACTTTTGAGATCAAGTAATTTGCGACGGGTTCGATACTTGTGGCGCAAACGCCAGTGTACGGGATGCACTGTCGAACCTCATAACGCACCGCGAGTTCATCTTGAGTAAAATTTCTGAGCAACCAAGATGTGTTTTTCATTCCCAAAGGACCGAATATGCTCCTCTGGGTCAGATTTTCCAGAGACGTTTCGCCGATACTTTCAGCAACAGCACCCGCTACGCCTGCAGCAAGATTGCTATATTCCCGCGTTGCTCCCGGTTCATGCTCCAGGTAATGCGCTCCCCCTTTATATCTTTCGCCACTTGGGGTGAGCAATCCTCTAATATAAGCGTTCAAAGAAACTTGCGGGTCGACATTGTGGGTCCAATCATCGGGATCAATAAAATCTGCAATGCCAGATGAATGGCTGGCCAGATGACGCAAAGTGATCACTTCGTCTTCGAGGTATGGGTTATCAATCCGGAACCGAAGATAGGTGTTTATATCAGTATCAAGATCGAGCAGTCCTTGTTCGCGTAACTGCAACAACGAGATGCCCAGAATAGGTTTGCTGATGGATGCTATGTTAATCGGCGTAACCGGCGTCATGGCCCGTTCAGTTTCGACATCTGCAAGGCCATAACCGGCGATGTGGACAATTTTTTTATCCTGGATGATTGCCAAAGCCAGCCCCGGAATGCCCGCTTCTTCTATCGCCGCCGGCACATAGTCTGCCAGGGTCGGTGCTCTGTCGGACACTATGTTTTGGCGCGGCGAACTCGCCCAAAATAGAATAAACAAGCCCAATATAGCTGTCACAGAAACGACGAATTTGCGCATCAGTCACTCTTCCTTATCGAACTGTACTCAAAACCCATCACCGAGCCGGAACTCATCACCAGGATAATCGACCACATACGAAATCCCAGACCCGCCTCGCCGGGCACCTCTTCACTCACTGGGCCGCCGTAGTAAGGTAGGTAACCACGTGACGAATGTCAGGCTCAGTTGTGGGCGTCTAACTACCCGCACCAATGTGGCTAACCTGTATTCTTTGTAACCGGCAGCTGACAACGAAGCTCGAAGTGTTCTAGTCCGTGTGCAAACGGCAGCCCATCCCAGGCCTCAAAGGCCGGTTGTTCGGCGGGTACAAATCCGCTCCTGGGCAACCAGGTACCAAATAGCCAGTCGATCGCCCGCATTTCAAGTTGAATGTCGCCCGCTATGGCAACTTCGGCAACTCGCATGGCCGGAAACTGGAATCGACCTATTTCGCCTTTTGGTTGAAAACTGGTATCAGCGTTTGTTACCACCACCGCGACGTCATAACGGCAGTCTTTGATCGCTACAATTTCCGGGTCATCCCATTGGTAACCCAGCCACTGGCCGTCGGCAACGCCCTGCTGTTTGGCCCAGTCAACAAGTCGGCCACAGGCGTCTACCACCGCTGATGATCCATAAGGATCCAGCACGCGGATGTAGGCTACGGTACACGATGGGATATCGCGCAGCTCTACCTCAAACCCATCGGGATTATCTCCTGCTGGAAGCCGATCGAGTTGTGGTCCGTTGTCGATGGAAGACAGTATTTTTTCAAACTCTTCCCGACGGCTGTCTCGAAAGTGGTGGACATCGAATTCGCTCGGCGCCACCTTGTAGCGGGCTTTAAAGCTTCGAGAAAAGTCTGACGACGAAGAGAACCCGCATTCCAGGGCAATGGTTGTCAGCGATTGGTTACCGGCGTGAGACATCAGGTAGAGCGCGCGCTCCAGCCGCACACGCTTCACATACTGGTTTAGCGTCTCGCCAACAATGGATTGAAACACTCGGTGAAAGTGATAGGGCGAAAACCCTGCGACCTGCGCAAGCTCCTCCAGACCAAGTTCTCCATAGATATTTTTCACAATATGGTCTAACGCTGCGTTGGTACGCTGGATATAGTCAGGGGAGGCCTTCTTCATAGAGAATAGGTCATAGAGAATGGGTCATAGAGAATGGGTCATAGAGACTAGAATGTTGGGCAATCGCAAGATTTGGCAAGTCAACCGCTTGCTGGTCTGCCACCCTAAGAGCTTCAGGAGAGTGAACATGAATAATTTAGCGCCTATTTCTTTAGGGTTAGGGGCTGTCTCCGCGATTGCGTTAAGTCTGATACTGACCACTGTAAATGTGATTGCGGACGAGGGTACTATGCAACTAGGAACGTTTTCTACCAGCCTTGCCGTTAAAGACATTAGGGCCTCAAAAGACTTTTACGAGAAGCTAGGCTTCGAAGTGGCTGGCGGTGACATTGAACAGAATTGGCTAATTCTGAGGAACGGCAGCACCACGATCGGGTTGTTTCAAGGCATGCTGGAACAGAACATCATGACCTTCAACCCCGGCTGGAACGAAACCGCCGAGACGTTGGAGGAGTTCCAGGATGTTCGTGAGTTACAGAGCAAGCTTAAGAAGCGCGGCGTTAAGTTGCTCACGGAAGTGGAGGTTGGCGAGACCGGCCCAGCCAGCTTTACCCTGGAAGACCCTGATGGCAATCAAATCTTGATTGACCAGCATGTGTCCAAGGCGGAATAGCTTCCGGGAAAGTAACAGCGATCTGGTGAACGGCTACAGCTGATCAGCCGGTCGGCTTCCATTTCCCAAACACTCAATCAAGTACTCTGGGCAATCGAAGGAAAGGCCGACTATTATTCCTATTCACCAAGTTTCGGCTCGCGCAAACCTGGTCGCGTCTGCACCGAATTGCCTCACAAATAGCTGACTTTCGCTGCACTTGAAACACACATAAACAGTAGATTTACCTCCGATTTTTCCCATCGGAGTGAAGACTTGGAATTCTCAAGCAGAACCACGGCGGCGGTGTTCGTCCTGGCCGTATTAACCGTGCTCGGGCACTGGAATATCTGGGCTCACGGTGTGGACGCCTTGGGCTGGAATAGCACGGTTGCTTGGCTCACCACACTGTCGCTGTTGTGGTTTAACAGAGCGGAGCGCAGTTTCCGCCGAGATAGGTGCTGGCTGTTGCCGCTAATTGCTATCGCCGTTAGCTACTCCGTCTTCGAGAACCCCTGGTTAAAGTTGATTTCCTGTTTTGTGTTACCCGCGGCTACTGGAATTTTCTTTGCCTACGCTCAGTTAGGTCGACCAAGGCAACCCTTGTGGGACCTGGCGTTGACGAGCGTACTGCTTAAGAGAACAGCAGGCCCCTTCAGGCAACTATCGCGATCGTTTAGTTTCGTAGTTTCTCGTCCGGCAGTGGCTTTTGGCAAAGCAAACAATTCCCTGATGAAACGGGTGATGCGAGGTGTTTTGTTGCTGGTTCCAGTGGCGATACTCGTGTCGGCGCTCCTGGCGTCTGCCGACGAGAAATTCGCAAATCTCTATCAGAACCTTGTCAGTGAATTCTTTGCCCTGATCAGCTGGAGCGTCGCTCTAAAGATGGCCTGGATGATCGTGGTGGCAACGCTGGTGTTTGCAACTCTGCATTCGTGGCGCAAACCGCTGGCCTTCGAACAACCCGGCCGAACGGCCGCCATGGACGATGTTGTGGTTGGCATCGTGATCGGCGGTGTGCTGTTTATCTATCTTGTGTTCCTGTACTTGCAGATCGACTACCTGACGGTCGGCGTCTTACCCAGCGACTTTGCGCAGGTCGAGCGACTGGTGAAATCCGGGTTTTGGCAATTGTTCTTTCTATCGATTTTGAATATCGGCCTGTTCCTACTAATTTATAACAACATTGGAGGCGTTGCACTGCTCTTGCTGCGGGTGTTCGTTGCGGCTTCCGGTTTGTTATTGATCTCTGCAGCGTGGCGCATGGGGTTATACGTCTATTGGTATGGCCTGAGCTATGAAAAATTCTTTGCCAGTTACACGACTGTCTTTGCCCTGGTGGTGTTCGTCTACCTGCTTGTCGCAAGTTTCTTATCAAGGCGAAGAGACGTGTTTCGTTTTATTGCCTTCGCCGCCCTGGGAGCATATAGCATCGCGACTCTACTACCGGTCGAGAAAGTCATTTTCCACAGTAACCTGCGCCTGGCGAAGATTGTGGATAGCCGTGTCCACTTGCGAGATCTCAAGCATTTGTCGCTGGATATCGTGGGAGATGTTGAGCGTGAGCTCGGCCGACGACCTTCTTCGCAGTTGTTGACCGCTGGTGATGGTGGCTGGTCGTTGTGGCTGAGGAACAAGAAGAATCGACGCTGTAGGCGAGCATGGTATGAGTGGCGTTTAAGTCTCGAACTTGTCGATACTTCCTGTACAGCACCAGATCGAACGAGCACAAATTGACAGTCTTTGTTACGGACGTGTTCGTAGTCGGTTTGATTTCAACTCACAATTGCCCACCTGTGAGAGAAAAAGCCGTTTGTGAGACAACTGGCACTGGATCGATTTGGATCGGCCCGTACCACGTTGATCCAAATAGAGTTTGGCTCCGCCTGCTGGGCTCGAACCAGCGACCCGCTGATTAACACTCAGCCTGCAGATCGCGAGATTTAGTTAATACAATCAATAGTTTACTCACGTATCCCATGTCTCATCGGCTCAGATAGAGAGCGACGCATATCGGTGTTGTATCGTTGTCGTCTCACAGCATCGTGAGACACGATCACTATCACGTTGCGCCCACGATGCGGTTTCGCGTTGCTTATTGTTACGGGTACGGGCGCCATTCCAGGGCGCACCACAACGTGCGATAACCGCAAATCCCCCTGCCGTCGCTTGAACCTTTTTTCAGCCTGAATCCGCATAACCAAGTACCGGAACATCAGCAGAGAAATAGAATGTCCAGATTAGCGCCTTCCCGACGTTACCTCCTCGCCGTGATAGCAAGCATTGCGCCATTATTGCTAGCGGCAACACCTGCCAGCGCTGCTTCATTGATTGGGGATACGATCGAGATAGTCAATCTCTTTCCTACCCTGAGCGACACCAACGTATCGGGCACCGTTGTCGTCGACTCAACGGATACCGACCAGGTTACGTTTGGGGGTGGCTCTTTTGCTCACGCCAATGAGTTACAACTTATTTTTATGGCGCCCGCTGCAACACAGTTTGAAACGGGATCGCCAGGCCCAGACGGGGGCAACTTCATCCTCTTTCGAGACTTGAATTTTGATGATGGCAGCGTCATTACCAGTGTCAGTTTGTCATCAACCTTTGGCCTGGTCATCGCGGACGATATAGAGTTTGGCGATGACTTCGTTAGATTCGACGTTGACAGCCTTCCCGCGAGTGCCGGAGACGCCATCATTGTTGAACTCAGAACCAGCAGTATGGACCCTCTCCCACCTGGCGTGGCAACGCTAACAGGAGACAGAATCGAGATTCTAAATCTCTTTCCAAGTCTAAATAACGTCGGCTCTGGTTCACTTGTGATCGTTGATGATACTGATACTGACCGCGTTACTTTTGGGGGCGGTGCGTTCGCTCAAGCAAGTGATCTTCAGCTCATATTTAGCACTCCAAATGGAGGAAGTTTTGCGACGGGTTCGACGGACGTCGACGGCGGCAATTTTATTGTGTTCCAGGATTTGGACTTCGCTGACGGCAGTATGATCACCGGCGTTAGTTTGTCTTCAACCTTTGGCGGCATTGGCGTTGAGGACCTCGCGTTCGGCGGCGATTTTGTGAGATTCAATTTATCTCAAGTTTCTGCGGATCCTGGCGATCTCTTAGTCATCGAACTTACAACCGATGGCACGGTGTCGCCTGTACCTCTGGCGTCTGCAGTGCTGCCCGCGAGTCGATCTGTTCAAACGGGCACTACAGCCACCGCATTCGCGACCATACTCAACCCAAGCCCAAACATCGGGCGGGACTGCGCGGTTTCCCTAGCAAGCGGTACAACAGGCGTAGACTTCTTCTACCAAGCGACTGACTCTCAAACCAATGCTCCGATCGGCGATGCCAATACGCCCGTTGAGATTGCTGCAGGCGGTGCCCAGAGCTTTGTTTTTGGAATTACGCCACAGACCGAGTTTGAGGCCACAGAAGTCGCTCTTGAATTTAGCTGTACAAACTCGACACCGGCGCCAAGCATTATCGGGCTCAATACCCTGTTACTCGCAGCTTCCCAAACCGCCGTTGCTGACGTGGTTGCACTCGCCGCTACATTTCCGAATGACGGAATCGTGAGAGTTGACCCGGTGAGTGGAGCCGGCGCTTTTTCAGTCGCATCCATTAACCTTGGTGCAACTGAAACTCTGCTCGCAACCGCAGACACGGGCGATGCTGCGCTACCTGTTGGACTATCACTCTGCCAGACAGACCCGACGACGGGTCAGTGCATTAACCCAACCGTACCCACAGCAGATCCAGTGAGTGTCGATATTGGTGAGAACGAGACACCAACCTTTTCTGTCTTCGCATCCTCTAATGAAGAAATCGCTTTAGATCCGGCGAATACGAGGGTATTTGTTCGGTTTCAGAATGCGAGCGGTGAGACACGTGGGGCAACCAGTGTGGCGATAACTCGCCAGTAGCCGCGCCTGCTCGGTTTGATGAGGCAAGAGTGCTGGTTTAGGGGACAGGCCAGCGCTGATCTTAGACCGACCGCGGCGCATTCCGTAGCAGATCTATTCTGAAGAGATATGGCTCCGCCTGCTGGGCTCGAACCAGCGACCCGCTGATTAACAG
>CAZSYU010000109.1:0-13387 GCA_964611345.1 uncultured Pseudomonadales bacterium | reverse complement strand
GCCGTGGTCTATTTCATACACCGATTCCAGCGTGACTACCAATTCGCCATGCACAGGTTATTCTTCCTATTCACTGCCGGAATCTGCAGTTTCCCCGTTTTTTGGACCGAGGCTTGCGCTGGAGGTGGACATGTAGGACCCTACGATAGGACTCAAATGTAAAATCTTGGGCCAAAATGTAAAATCCTGAAGGTTTTGGGCAGAGAGATTTGTGACAGAGAGATTTGTGACAGTGAGAGTTACAAAAGAGAGTTCGGTGAATTGAACGCACGGTTGGAATCAGATATATGCTGGGTTGGCCGAGTGAGGGTTGACCCGACCCGCAACAAATTGCGCTGTGGTCAAGACGAGCTCAATGTCGAACCCAAAGTAATGGCGGTTCTTTGCCAGCTTTTGCAGCGTCCCGGTCAAGTGCTCACTCGGGATGAGCTGATTAATGGGGTCTGGGGTACTGCCTTTCCAACGGACGAGGGCTTGACCCGCAACATTTCGACCTTAAGACGCTTGCTGCGTCGAGCAGATGACACTCAGGAATACATTGAGACCATCCCCAAGCGAGGTTATCGCCTCACTCAGCCCGTGAGCGCCGGCGATGTCTCCGGTTTAGCGCAAACCGCGAAAGAGCCAGATTCTGCTGTTACTCGGTCTCTTACTCGACCTGCTGTTTCGGATACCCAACCAGACAGCAAGACAGATACAACCGAAACTTCTGTAATTCCAACTCTTGCGGTATTGGCATTCGATAACCTGTCGAACGACCCAGAGTTGGGTTACCTATCAGACGGTGTATCAGAAGAGATTTTGATGAGCGTTTCGAAGGGTGTTTCGAAGGCGACTGATATCAATGTTATCGGGCGCACGTCTAGCTTCCAATATCGGGGGTCTGCGAAGACGGCTGTCAATATTCGCCAAAGCCTTGGCGCCACACATGTGCTCGATGGTTCAGTTCGCCGCGTTGGAGATCAGGTACGCATCGTTGCCGAGCTTGTCGAGTGCAGCACCGAAATTATTTGTTGGTCGGATCGGTTCGATGGCTCGATGGCAGATGTGTTTAATCTGCAAGACCAGATCGCGGCGGCGGTCGCTGATGCGCTGAACATCGCGTTTGCGCCAAGCAAACCGGATAATCAGATTTCGCCAGCCGCCTATCAACAGTATCTGTTGGCACACGACGCCTTTAGCAAGTCAAACCTACCTGCCGCACTAGATCACGCTCAACGGTCGCTCACGATCGAGAAAAACAACCCTCTCGCCGATACCCTACTCGCGCAGGTGTTCTTCACTTGGGCAACCTATGGCGTGACTCCGCACCGGGATCCGTTGGTACACAGTCGCAAGCACTTAAAAAACGCTCAGCGGGTCCAGCCAAACTACGCACCGGCTAAAAAAGTCGAGGCCGAGCTCGCGCTCATGATGGAACGTGACTACGGGAAGGCACTGGAACTCTTGCGGGAATCCACCACGCGCAGAATGAACGTGGATGCGTCCTTGCCGCTGCTGCTCGTCTATGGTTTCCGCTACGACGACGCGATCACACTGCTAAGACGCATAGTAGAGCACGACCCTCTAAATCTCATGCACCTGGTTCGCCTGCAACGCATACTTCGGTTTGTTGGACGTCGTGAGGAAGCTGATGAGATCCACCGGCAGTGCCTAGAAGTCACCGATAGCCACGCGCTGGTGCTGCAGGACCGGATTGAAATCGCGGTACAAAGTAATAACCACAAGGCTGCCCGTGCGGGGCTCGACTCTTGGCTCAAATTTGCGCGCCGCAAGCTCAAGTGGTGGCCTGTGACGGTAACCGAACTCTGGCTCGGATCTCGCGTGGAAATGAGCGCCGGTAACGCAGCTAAGGCAGGTTCCATGGCAGATGCACTCGCCAAACGTTCCGACGCCCTGCCGACATTAAAGGTCGAGGCATATCTGAACGCGAATCGTATGGACGAAGCGTTTCACTGGTGCGATGAGGCGGTCGACCGGTACGACCCTGGCGCCTACCAAATCACTTGTCCTTTCCCTACTCGCAACCTGGCCGACCCGTTTTTTCAGGAGTTTCGTGCAGATCCGCGCTTTGCAGGATTGCTCACACGTTTGGGCATAGATGAAGAATCGCTCGCAACCATCAGCTGGTTCGATGTGAGCGACGTGCTGCTCTAGGATCGGGTAACGGGGAGGCCTCTGAGTATGACTGATTCTAGCGCGCCGCCTGCGTCGCGGGCGGATATAGTGGGTGTCTACCAGCCCGTTGTCGCAGAGCTACGGCGTCGGGTTCTGCAAGATCCTGTGTTTGCTGCCGCTCTGGTCGACGCCATCGAAAAGGCTAAGCTGCCAGATGTGGCTAGCCTGCTCGAGTTTTTTCAGCTACTCAATAGCATGGTCACCTCGCTGCCCAGTAGTACTTCCCGGCTACTAGGTAACGGGCTTGAGGTCTACTTTGTGGTGGGTCAGAGCCAGGCGCTGCAGGAAGATCCGAACTTTACAGACTGGCTGGTGCGTTTTGCAGGGGCCATGGGCGCGTTCATGGATACACCAGCCTCGGCTGAGCACCTAGACGGTTTTATCTTTGATCCCCAATACGCTCTGAAGGATTACGCCCCTGGCCCCAGCGGTTGGCTGTCGTTCAATCAGTTCTTCGCCCGCCAAATTCGCCCTGGTCTGCGGTCGGTTGCTGCGCCCGAGAACCACCGCGTGATCGCTTCTCCGTGCGATGCCCAGTTTCAAGGCACCTGGGCCATTGAGGATGAGTGGGTGCGTATCAAAGATGCAGATCTGAATATCCAACAGCTGCTTGCAGACTCTCCGTACGCTTCTCGCTTTCGCCACGGCTGCTATTGCCACATGTTTCTGCAAGCTTACAACTACCACCGATTTCACGCGCCGTGCGGTGGGGAGCTGCTGCAGGTAGAGAAGATTCCCGGTGAAGTCAGCCTCGACGTTGTTAGAGACGCAGGCAACCTAAAAGCGCAACCGGGAACAGGTTTTCAGTTTGTACAAGATCGCGGACTGGTGGTGTTAGATAGCCCTTGTGGCCTTGTTGCCGTGCTGCCTGTTGGCATGGCACAGATTTCTTCGGTGAACTTTTCTGCTACGCCGCTCACCGTCGTTGCCAAGGGCGACGAGCTAGGCTTCTTTCAGTTTGGTGGTTCAGACGTGGTGGTGGTGTTTGAGCATGCGCCCGGGGAAATCGCCCCCGCGGGAACGATGCTTAAGCAAGGAGAGCGCCTTGCGGAATATTTCTGATTTGCGGTGGCGTGTTGCCGTACTGCTCTGGATTTTTTTTGCGAGCCCCGCTCAAGCAGCGACAGACTCAGTTCCTGCATCTTGTCCGGGCGGTAGTCCACCGGTCACCGGACGGCTGTGTTCTGATCCGTGCAAGGCAGAGCGAGCGCTCGAAAAGGTGCGTCCTCACATCGTGCCGCTCGATAACCACATAGCTATACCAGTAGATGGCCAAAATGCCGTGGTGCGGTTTCTGATTAATGAAGAGTACAGAGGCTGGTGTCATGACAAAGCGCCCAGCACAGGCAATATTCGTGCGACCGGCCCACTTGTGGCCGGCCCTGATGGTGGGTTGTCGTTTGGCACTCATGCACGAGCACGGGTTTACTACTCGCGCGCTGTAGTGGATTGGCTGGAGGGTGGCCGCGAAGGCGACATTGCCGACGGAGCTATGATCGTAAAAGAGATGTGGGGCTATCCGGCTACGGTGGGGGCCGATGATGTTGATCCGACCACCGGCTGGGCATTCATGTTGCGCGATAAGGCGGCAAGTCCGCTGGGTTGGGTGTGGGGGCTCTACTTTGTGCCTGGCAACAAAACGTTCCAGACCGAATACCTGCTCATGCAGCCGGGGTTATCTTTTTGCGCTTCGTGCCACGCATCTGCAGACAATGATCAGGGTACGTTTGCTTTTTTAGGCAACCTGGACAACGACCAACCCGCCACCTACGTACAATCAACCCCACCGGTCATCAAGACCGATCGGACGTTCATGCAGTTACAGCCACCCAGCATTGGCTCTTTGGATGGCCACCAGGCGTTCGGGCGATACATGGAAGAAACAGTGTTAGCCATGTTCACGCCACGCGCGCCGCTAACCGCGCCGCTGGCTGAGCCTTCCACTGCCGTGCTGAATATGCTTCGGCGACACGTGAGCCTGCCGAAACTTCCGTCAGCGGCGTCTGTTCTGCCGTTGCCGCCAAACTTTCCCTATGACCACAAGTTGCAAAAAGGGCAGGGTGAGCTTGCCACCTTTCTGGGCAGCACGGCCTGCGTTGCTTGCCACAACGCCACTAACTTACTCAATAACGTGCCACCCAGCGGTCAGCTGAAGGTCGGGTTAAAGGATAACGAATACGCCAAGCTTGGCATCGACTCGATCAACGTTACCCCCTACGGTGAGTGGCAGGGGTCGATGATGGCGATGTCTGGTCGCGACCCCATTTTCCGCGCCCAAGCGGAGTGGGAAGCCGCCGCATTCAGCGACACCGCGCAGGCCCAACGAGTCACACGGCTGTGTTTGAGCTGTCATTCAGTTATGGGTGAGCGTACTGATCCAGAACTCGCGACTAGCCTTGAGGCCACCTACGCGTTCCCCAACCTGGCAGACAGCACGCACACCGACGCAGACCGGCGCAAATTTGAGTACGCGGCACTTGCTCGTGACGGGGTGTCGTGCACGGTGTGTCACCATATGGCAGAAGAAGGCCTGGGCACACCCGCCACCTTCACGGCCCGGTTCGAAACTGGGCCTGCAGACGAGCTCTACGGCCCATTCACCGACGTCAAAACCCTTCCAATGCAGCGCGCGCTGAAGGTCACGCCGACGCACGCGTCGCAGATTCAGAGTGCAGAATTGTGCGGGTCTTGTCACACCATTGATCTGCCGGTTTTCGATAAGAACAAACAGGTCAACACCAGCTATGAACAGACCACGTACTTGGAGTGGCTGAACAGTGACTACGCAAAGACGCCAAAGCCATCGAAAAAACGGCCGCCGGATCAGGACGGGCCGCAGACTTGCCAGTACTGCCACATGCCGCGTACCGATCCCACCGCACCCGGCAAGAATCTGGCGTTGAAGATAGCGAATGTAGAGGACAGTAGTTTCCCCTATGTGCCTAACCGCGCGAATTCAGACCAGCTGGACCCTACCGTACGCAGCGACTATCGGCGTCACACCCTGGTTGCGGCGAATGTGTTTGGCATCGGCTTTTTCCAACAGTTTCCGTTGTTGCTCGGGTCCAATTTGTTTTGGCCGGGACAGGCGCCGAGCGTACTGCAATCGAAAGCGTTTTCGATGAATGAAACCATCGATCAAGCTCGACATGAGTCCGCGGAAGTTGATGTCGTGTCGGTGAAGACAAGTGCCGATAGTCACACAGTCATGGTGCGGGTAAACAACCTTGCGGGGCACAAGTTGCCCTCGGGCGTAGGGTTTCGCAGGGCTTTCCTCGAAGTCTCTCTGCGCGATGCGTTCGGTCGAATACTCTGGTGCTCTGGCTGTACGGATGATGCAGGAGTGATAGTAGACAGCGAGCAAAATGCGCTGGTGAGTGAATTCACGAAAGACCCAGAGCTAGCCCAAGCCGATCACACATACATCGACTCCCAGGCCCAGGTGCAAATATACGAGCACCGAACCACCGACTGCCACAGCCGGCTAACCACAAGCTTCGTCCGCCGTTGCAACGAGGTCAAAGACAATCGGTTATTGCCGCTGGGTTGGTCACCAAATGGCCCTTATGCAGAAGTCACTCAGCCGGTAGGACTCACAGCCAAGGCAACGCCGGGAACTGATCGCGTGACTTATATTGTCCCCAATTTGCAGGGTGCTACGTCGGTTCGTGCCACGCTGAACTATCAATCAATCCCACCGTATTATCTGGTTGATCGCTTCAAACTGCTAGAACGCGAAGGGCATTGGCCGGAGACGGAACGGCTACTGCACATGGTGTTGCACCTAAACACCCAGGGCGGCACGAGCATGCGGCAGTGGAAAACGCCGATGGGGTGCAGTCAACGAAGCTTGACCGAGGGAGCAACTGAAGCCCAGAACTGCATTCGGTCGATTGCGAGGTAGGTGCTGCTAGCCAAACGATGATGATTGCACCCCTGTGGGTTGCCGGTTCGGATTAGTTGTTGGCGTGGGGCGGAGGAGGATTGTGACTCCGCATACGGAGTTAATGGCTACCTGGTCTGGGAGCAAACTCTTGACCGGCGGATATCTTCTCAAGAAATTCAGGACATTTCCCGAAGGTTTTACCTGGGCACCTAAGGTTCCATAGCGGTCGTCAAATCGGCGCCCAAAACACACGGATGTGGGGGTCTTGTAAAGACACAAGCCATCAATTTTTGAGGAATGAACATGCGCCTAAGAACCATAATTACACTAGCGGTACTGATGTTCAGTACCGCTAGCTCGGCAGAATTCGAGGAGTGGAAAGACTACGTCATCAAGGATGAGGTCGTCAGCATGACCACCATCAAGGTTGACGCCGGCAAGGGCGAAGACTATTTGGAAGGGTTGGCACAAACCTGGGCTGCAACCAACCAGATCGCCAAGGACATCGGGCAAATCAATGACTTCAGCATATACGTCAGCCGCCTACCCGAGAGTGGCGACTTCAACGTTGTTTTGATCATCACCATGGACTCGATAAGCAATTTTGTGTGGACCGAAAAACAGGCCAATAACTTCAGGAAGAAATGGGGCGAACGCAGTCGCAAGGAGAGCAGAGAAACCGCCAAAACCTACCCCGAACTACGCACCATCACTGGCCAATATCTACTTGGCGAAGTAGAGCTTAAGTAGAGCCTGCCGCAGCCCGAAAAATCACTAACGAACGACCAGGAAAAAGCCATGACTATCAAACTACCCAGCACCATCTGCGCCTTGCTGTTCTTGCTAATTGCACACCCCAGTCAGGCGGCTGACTGGGATCGACAGCAGACTGCCGTTTGGGAACTGGTTTCTCAGAGCTGGGTAGACGATACCGCTGGCAATGGAAAATGGCCGGGCAACTATGTTGACGAGGACGCCACATCCTGGAACGCGAGTTGGCCCGTGCCCCGTGATAAGGCATCGATTGCAAAGTGGTCGCGGTTCGGCGCGCAGAATTCAAAAGTGCTGCAGTACGAACTGTTTCCGCTGGCGATTGTGATAAAGAACGACACGGCGGTTGTACACTACAGCGTAGTTTCTGTGACCGAGAATCACGAACAGAAGCGTAAGCGCGACCAAACCGGCAACATCGAAACCCTGGTCAAGGATGGCAAGAACTGGAAGTTCGTCTCTCTGACTAGCTTCGATAAAGGCACAAAGGACTAGAGGTCAGTAAGAACTCGAATCGTTTGCTCAACCACGCCTGGCTGAGTAACGCTGATGTCTACGCCCAACGGATTTCCAAGAATACCGCCAGCTCTGAACCCACCATGGCGGTTTCCGCCGAGGCAACCACATAGCCGAGCGCCTGTCCTACGAACGAAGTAGCCAGCCACGCCCAAGGCTTTGTTATGAACCAGACAATGCTCCGTATCAAAGATCCGGAGCGCTCGGTTGCCTTTTACAACGAAGTCCTGGGCATGCACTTACTTGAAAGATTCGACTTTGCCGAGATGCAATTCTCGTTGTATTTCATAGGCTATCCAACTGGACCGGTGCCGGAAGCGGTTTACCAGACTTGCTATTGGGCGGCTCGGCTTAAACCGTAGCGTCCGAGGTGCGCCTTGCTCTCAAAGCACTCGTGACATTGCGCGCATTGCATCGAAGCTATCTACGAAGAGTGACATTTCTGCAGACTCAGGATGACTTGATAACTTCACAATCACAACACCGTTAGCTTGATCTGCGAAAATAAGTTGGCCGTGAATGCCAATGCAAAACAGTTGTTGGTGGGTGGAATCGGCCCACACCTGATTGCGATAGTGTCCACCCGGTGCAATTTCGGCGTAGCCACCTTCTGCAAACAGCCGTTTGAGGTTCTCGTTGCCATGTAGCGTGTCGGAAACCCAGCCAGCAGGTACGATTTGTACCCCTTGAAGCTCACCATTTTGGGCCAACATCTGACCAAAACGCGCAAGATCTCTTGCGCAGGCGCTCATACCAGCTCCAAAATAGGGAAACCCGCTTGAATCAACCACTACCGACGCATCTTGCTCGGGTTTTAGTGGTTGCCATAGTTTCTCTTCTAGCAAAGTCGCCACACCTTGATTGGTTGCCCGTTCAATCGCCATGGCAACCACATTGGTATAGACCGTGCGGTAGTGGAAATTCTCACCGTCTTGTTGTTCAGTTTTTTGCAAAGAACAAGCGTAATCAAACAGTGTCATTGGCGTATCCGGCTGCACCAGAGCCGGTCGCCAACCGATCACCGCCGTTTCCTGCCAGAAATCTGCGTTGCTATCTGCATAGTCTTCACCAAACGCGATCGCTCCGGTCATATCCAGTGCCTGCTGCACGGTGGTATCACGAAACCCTGTGTTGGAAAATTCGGGGATGTAGTGAGCTAGTCCCTGCGCAGGATCTATACTGGACTCAGCGACAAGAATGCCAACCAACATACCAAGAAATGACTTGGAAATTGAATTCAGCAGATGATGAGACGCCGGCGTCATGTTGTTGCGATAGTCTTCCGCGATAATGGTCCCGTGCTTCGCTACTACGAACGCATCGGTGAAGGTAGCGTCGAGCATCTGAGCAACATCTCGCGAAGCGCCCTGTGCATCGGTGTACGAGATGTGTGATAGATCTTGCAGAACACTAGGCATTGGCACGCTTGGAATCGAGCCTCGCCTTAATCGAGCGGTAGGAAACAATTGCTGTACGTGCTGAAAACTTGCGCGATTGTGCGGCGGATATCCCCAGTTATCGGTGGTAAAAGGGCGCGCTGTGTTGGATATCGTTATGCTCATTTTTCCCTCCGATTTAAGGCTACAGGTCAACGTCACCTCTTTTGATGAAACACAGGCCAGAAACTCCCAAGCCCTGAACGCTCTATCGTGAGCAAATCACCAAACTGCAACATAACAAACTCGCTTTGGGTCGCAGAAACATATACTCAAGTCGGTCTCTACGATGGCCGGGAATCGCGACGGCCGACACCGAGAACGCACACATATCGCGGCTCGTCGCTGCACCTAAATCGGATGCAGACGAACCGGAACGTTATTAATACCCCGAATAAAGTTATTCGGCAACCGTTCAACATCGCCAACCACTTCTACTTTGTGGAAACGTTTCATGATTTCTTCCCATAGAACCCGCAATTGCATTTCTGCCAGACGATTGCCCATGCAGCGATGCACGCCAAAGCCAAAAGCAACGTGAGCTCGTGCGTTCGGACGATCGACGATTAACTTTTCAGCATCTTTGAATACGGACTCATCACGATTGCCTGACAGATACCACATGACTACCTTGTCGCCCTTCTTTATGTCTTGTCCACCGAGGGTGTAGTCCGAAAGGGCGGTTCGTCGCATGTGAATGACCGGTGTCTGCCAGCGGATGGTTTCGGACACCATGTTGGGAATGAGACTCGGATTGTCTCGAAGTTTCTGATATTCCTCCGGAAACTTGTTTAGGCCAATGACGCCGCCGCTGATGCTATTGCGTGTGGTGTCGTTGCCGCCAACGATCAACAGCAGGATGGTACCCAGAAACACCTCCGGGTCTTCGTTCATTTTGGCAGTGTTGTCATTGTGCTGCAGCATCGAGATCAGATCGAACGTGGGCGGCTTACCCACTTTCGACATCCAAAGCTGGTAGAACGCACCGGCGGCTTCCATCAGATCTGCGTAGCGCTTGTCTAAATCGATGCTGTCATCGCCGGTAATTTCCGGCACCGCAGTCGTAATATCAGACCAGTACACAAGCTTGTGCCGATCTTCGTAAGGGAAGTCGAAGAGCGTGGCCAGCATTCGAGCGGTCATTTCGACAGACACTTCCTTTACCCAATTGAAGGTTTCCGCTGCACGCCAACTTCCCAGGCACTTAACCCAGTAATCAGAGCAATCCAGAAAAAGACCGGTTATTCTTCCTATTCACGCGCCAATGATGGCCACTTCGATATCGAGCTCTACCGCGTCTCGGCTCGTATCCGCCGGAGCATAGGGGTCGTTGTCTGCGTAGTGCGCAAACTCCTCCCCTGCCTCTACATATTGGGCCTCGCCATCGTCGCGCAGACGTTTATCCCGTTCCTGGCGGTATTTTTCGCGCAGCTCTGCGGGGTCAAAATCGAGATCGGGAAACAGGTTATGCAGGCGCTCGCGTTCGCTGGCCATGGCGATTCCTCATGGATGTATGAGGCGCATTGTACGACAGCGCGGTCCGCCTTTACTGCCTGTTTTCCACCGCAACGCTGGTTGAACCCCGAACCTCACCGAGCTCATCGTTAAAAAAGAGGAACACCCGACTATTGGCCGGATCAAGCACTATTGAATCGCTAGCAGTCGCAAACACCGCAAAGGTTGGCGTACCCCCCTCCGCGACCTCAACAATCACTGGTTCGGTGCTCGGCACCGTGGGATTAATGCACGCCGACGTCACCGGGTCGGTCTGGCACAAACTTAACGTCAGCGGCAAAGTCGCCGACCCCGTGTCTGCGCTCACGGTAATCGTTGCCGCAGACCCCACGTTGATTGAGGCAGAGGTAAAGAACCCGCTGTTGCCAGAAAGCTCCATCACTCCGTTATTCGATAAGGTCGCGACCAGCGCAATCAAATCTGGAACCGGCGCAAGAGAGGCGGACAACCGCAGTGTGTTCAGCCCAACAAAACTGGCGGCCTCGGCTGAGTTCGCGCACTGGAACTCAAGCGCCACAGCTCTCGCAGAAAACGCCTCTGTTGGTGTGATGCCAAACACAAAAGACTGGGCTACCCCCGCAGGAATATCGACCGGCGCATTCGGCAGGCCAATCACTTCGTTCGTGTTCGGGTCACTTGCCTGATAGAAGAAGCTGGCGGGAACATCGTCGGGTAGTCCCACCACACAACCCAGAGCAGTGCTGGAGCCTGCGTTGATCAAGGTCGCAAAGGCAGTGGCCGTTGCTCCTACTTCAACAGAACGACTGGTGGGTAGCACGGCAGAGAATATAGTGACATTTGCCTCAACCACCGAGATCGATACCGTTGCTACTCCACTGGTGACCTCGGCATCACTGACGGTAAAGGCAAAACTGTCTGGTCCTATGTAGTTTGCATCAGGCGTGTAGACCAGATTGGGTGGTGTGCCGGTGAGGCTGCCGTTTGCAGGCTGTGCCACAAAGTCAAACGACAATGCATCGCCATCGGCATCAGCTCCAGTTAGCACTATAGACACTGAGGTGTCTTGCGGTAACGAGACGGCCTGGGCGTTCGCAACAGGTGCGTTGTTGACCGGCGGTGGCGGAATCACGCCTGAGACGGTTATAGACACTGTCGCCGGTGCGCTGTTTGTTATTCCATCGCCGACCGTAAAGGTGAAACTATCTACCCCTGTGAAATCACTGTCAGGAGTATAGATAACGTTGGGCAAGTCACCCGACAGTGTGCCGTTCGCAGGAAGGCTAAAGAGCGCAAAGCTGAGCGATGCACTGTCTGGGTCAGCACCAGTTAATACGGCAGAAATCGACGTGTTCGGCGTGGTTGCAAGCGACAGAGGGTTCGCAATAGGCGAATCGTTCGTTGAACTGACCGTGAGACTAATGGTAACTGGAGCACTGGTAAGCGCGCCGTCAGAAACAGTGAAGCTAAACGAATCTGTGCCGTTAAAGTCAGTGGCCGGCAAGTAGGTTAGATTCGGTGCAGTGCCCGATAAAGAGCCATTGCTCGGCAACGTCGTAATGAGATAGGTCAATGCATCACCTTCTACATCGCTACCAAGCAGCGTAACAGCAAGGGCGGTATCTTCCGGCGTACTCAGGTTTGTCGTGCCTGCGTCTGTACCCTCAGCAACCGGCGCATCGTTCACGCCGATTACATCAATCGTCACGGTCGCGGGCTCACTGGTTAGGCCACCATCGTTAGATGTGAAACTAAAGCTGTCAGGACCAAAGAAATCTGCATTGGGTGTGTAGACAAAATTGGGGGCTGTGCCGCTGAGCACGCCATTTCCAGGCTGGGTAACGGTTTGAAACGTAAGCGCATCGCCGTCTGAGTCAAATCCGGTGAGGATGAGACTAATCGCGGTGTCCTCATTCGTTGCCGCAGACAAAGAATCTGCAGTAGGCGCAACATTATCTACAGAGACAAATACGCTGTCGGTATCTACGAATACACCGTCACTCGTGAGGTTTGTAGCTTCAGAGCTAAAGGCAGCCACCTGGCCATCTGCGCTGATAGAAGGCACTGCAACTGAAATACCGCTAAATCCAGCGTCTTCCGTGGGAGACTCAAAGGAATTGGCCTCTCGATCGAAAACCACAAGGGTGCTGTTCGCGATAAAAGCGATCATGCCACCATCTCCGCTGATCGATGGCACAAGCCCTGTGGTGTTCACGCCTGCGTTTAGAAGTTGTGTGGTATCAGATTGTCGATCATAGACAAAAACATCGGTATCCGAGCCGTCGACATCATTGGCCACCAGATTGCTGGCTGTGGATTCAAACGCGACAAACCGACCGTCGTTACTGATCGAGGCGCGTCTGCTAGCCCCGTTCCCTCCGGTAGTCAGCCGCTCTATTGAGTCGGCGTTACGATCGTATAGAAAAATATCAATCCCTGATCCGTTGGTATCGCCCGCTACCAGGTTGCTAGCCCCTGACTGGAAGGCTACAAATTGTCCATCTGCACTGATCGACGGGCCAGCGGCCAGAGTATTGAAAACAAAAGAGGTGTCGCTGTTTGCACCCGCAGTTAGAATTTCAGTGGTGCTTGTTTGCCGATCGTAGACAAAGATATCTACCCGGGTGCCATTGGTGTCACCAGGCACTAGATTATCGGCGAGTGATGAGAAGGCCACAAATCGACCATCTGCACTTATCGACGGAAAACGGCTATCTCTTGTTGTTCCAGGTGTTAACAGCTCGGTGGTATCGGTATCGCGATCGTAGACAAAAATATTGGTGGGCGGAAAAACTTCGCTAACGAAAAAAGGAATCGCGCCCTCAATGTTCCTCGCTTCGGACTCAAAAACGACAAACCGTCCATCTGCGCTGATGGATGGATTTTCACTACGCCCGTTTGCGCCAAACGTGAGATTTTCTGTACGCTGAGTCTCCCGGTCACGCACAAATATGTCCCTGCGGGTGGTATCGCCAGCCACCAAATTGTTCGCACTTGACTCAAACGCGACAAACCGACCCGTCGAACTGACTGAAGGGTTTGTGCTTGGGAGGTTACCACCCACTGCTTCGAAGGGGAGCTCTGCCGCGATCACACGCGCCTCACTGTTCATGCTGCGGTTAGAGAT
>CAZSYU010000108.1:6971-13412 GCA_964611345.1 uncultured Pseudomonadales bacterium | reverse complement strand
GCTCTCAACTGCCGGCGTGCTGCTGGGCTTGCTCATCACCAACAGTTCCTTCAGCGTTATTCTGACGGGCGTGGGGATCGTTGCACTCGCCGGGATTGTGGTGAACAACAACATCGTACTGATTGACACCTACAACCACCTAAAGCGCGAGCACCCCGACCTCGACTATGTCTCCCTTATTGTCCGCACGGGTGCCCAACGTCTGCGTCCTGTGCTGTTAACCACCATCACCACCATATTTGGTTTGCTGCCACTGGCCAGCAACTACAGCATCGATTTTTTGAATCGCTCCATCGTCTACGGTGGCCAGCTATCCTCGTTCTGGGTGCCCTTGTCACAGGCGATTGTTTCGGGCTTAACCTTTTCGACCCTGCTTACCCTGGTCGCAACGCCCGCCATGCTGGCTTTGCCACATCAGTTACGCAGCCTGCTGGCGCCGACAGTCAATCGCTTCAGGGCCTGGCGCGATCAGCCGGCAGAAGCCAGCTAGCGGCGGTCTACCGTGCCCTACAGCGGAGTTACGCAAGAAACCTAGTGCGTGATAGACTCCGGCCGCTCTCCAGCGAGCCGGTAACACTATGAATTCTGCAACAGCTGGAACCACCGCTCCTGTCTCTCCCGAGATTGCGCAGTTCCTGGAAAATCTAAACGCCGCCTGGCTAACGCGCGACTACGCAGCGCTTGAGCGTTTTTATCACACGAACGTTGTGTTGCTGCCACCGGATGCGGGCGCGCCGCTAGTAGGTAGAGACGCGGTCATCGCCACCTACCGTGACTTTCACTCGGTTTGCACTGTCGAACGCTTTAGCGTCACTGAAGTCTCCAGTTGGCGTTTTGATGCCGATAACCAGGCGCTTGCAACCAGCGCTCTAGCGACGACAATAGTGCATATGCGCTTCGAGATTGACTATCGATTCACCACCTCAGACGCAGCGTCTGACCCCACTGCCAAGAGTGCAGCCGCTCCCGTCCAAGCAGAACAGGGCATGGACGTTTATACGTTGCAGCACAGCACCACAGACGAAAGTCTGGTCATTGTATGGCGAGCCCAGTTTACGCTGTGAATTCGCTACTCAATCCAGACCAGTGCAGTGGCATTATCGACCTCGCAGAGGTAGGTAAAGAGGATGTCGAGCAAGTAGGGAACAAAGCGGCTCTACTCGGTGAGCTGTTACGCGCAGAACTGCCTGCTATCACTGGGCTCGTGGTATGCGCAGAAACCACTGCAGGCTTGCGCGCCAGCCGCGAATTCACCCAACCGCTACTAACCCAGCTGGATGAAAAACTGGATGCTGTGCATCCTGACGTCACCGCCTTTGCTGTTCGCGCCTCAGTGGTAGAAAGCAGCCCAGGGAAAGCCCCGGCGCTGACTCAGGGACAGCTCGCGCTCGGCCAACCAAGCTGCGAATACTACGTACCCCGCGACGCCCTGCCGATTGCAATCATCGCCTGCGCCAGTGCTTGCCTGGACATGCTCGAGGGCCAACCCGGCCAGCAGGGTGCGGCTGTGTTGATCCATCCAATGGTGAACACAGAGATTGCGGGAGTCGCGTTTACTGAGGGGGTCAAGAGCGGTGGTCCGGGAGGCTATCTCATCGAGGCGTGCTGGGGTCTTGGACGTGGCCTGGTTGATGGCAATACTGATCCAGACCGGTTTCAAATCGACTCAGCGTTTCAAGTTACTGATCGAAAGCGCGGCCGAAAACAACACAAACTCGATCCAGCCCAGGCCGGCACTTTAGTAACTGTCACTGAAACCGAGCGTTTGGCCTGGACGCTTGACGCAAATCAACTCGCTCGCATTGGCGCCCTTGCAAAGCGTTGTGAGTCGGTGCTGGGTGGCGTGCAAGATATCGAGTTCGCAATCACTGGTGTTGGCAGCAAGGATGAACGCATCGTGTTACTGCAAAGTAACCCAGTAACTGCCGCCAAGCTAGAACCTGAGAGTGTGCCACCGGGTAACTGGGTGATTTATCTGCCCCAACTAGAAAACTGCTCGGAACCACTGACCCCACTAAGCGAAGACTTACTCGGGTCTGTATTGCCAGGCTTCGCGCGCACGATCCATGGCCGTGTCTACCTAGACTTCGACAAGCTAAACGCGCGCCTGCCCGTACGGGCAAACAAAGCCGAACTAACCAGCGCCCTGCTCAGCCAAAAAGACATCACCAAGCTCCCATTCTCGTTTTCCAAACTGTTGCGCAAGCTGCCGCTATGGCTGGCACTTAGTCCGTGGGTAGTCCCATTCTGGCTACGCTCACGAAATCTATCAAAACAACAACGCGAGGAGTTCTGGGATTTCGCACATACCCAGGGCAACAACAAAGATCTAAACGCCAAAGAACTCTTGCAAATGTTTGCGCTGGGTCGCTCGATGTTCAGCCCTCCCTGGCAGACGCCGTTTTTACTCCACGTCTCAAGCATCCGTTATCTGCTCTCGATGGGGTTGATGCACCGTCTGGTAAAACGCTGGACCAGGCGCGAACTCGATACGGGTACGCTTCAGCAGCTGTGGACCAGCAACTCAGACACACTGAGCAACTCTATGGTTGCAGACATCGCAGCCCTAGGAAGGAGTGTTGCCCAGAGCCCCGAGCTCAACGAAGCGTTTACCGAACCTCTTGATGGCCTTGGTTTGCATGAGTTGCTCAACACCAATGCCTACCCAAATTTTGTCAGCCAGTTCAGCGAGTTTGTTGACCGCTTTGGCCATCGAGGCGCGCGTGAATTCGAACTTGCCAGCGCCCGCTGGCTGGAACAACCCAGCGACTTGTTAGCAATGATCGGTATTCAGGCCAAGACGAACGAACCTACTGACGGTTACGACCTGCAGCTACTGGCCAGAGATGATCTGCACCAGGCTCTAAACAAACCCTGGCAACGTAAAGCAATAGATTACCTGTTACGGCGCATTCGCTACTACCTTGGTTTGCGTGAAGATGCTCGCCACTACAGCGCCAGAGCGCTGTTTCTGGTTCGCAAGCGCCTGCTTGAGTTGGAAGATCGGTTACTGCAAGAACAAAAACTACAACACAGCGGCGACCTGTTCTTTCTTAGTTTCACAGATATTGGCTATCTTGACAGTGGTCAGCTATCACCCTCAGACGCCGCAACTCTGATTCTGGCGGCCCGCGAGCAACATGCTGTACGCTGCACTACCACCGCAAGCTGGACTCTTGGCTACGATCACACGCATGCAGATCCACACGAAGACCCAGAGGTTGCTACACCAGCCAGTTCCGCTCACAACATCATAATGGGCCGCTGCGCGGCGCCTGGCACAAACGAAAGCACAGCACGAGTGATTCTTGATCCAGGCGATCTCACGCACGTCGAACCCGGCGAAGTATTGATTCTCACTGACGCCGAAACCACCATGGCGGCCGCAGTGCACACAGCGAGTGCTGTCGTTTGCGAGCATGGCAGCTACATGTCAAACCTTGCCACCTTGGCGCGCGAATGGGGTGTACCTTTTGTAGTGGGTGCAACCGATTGCACTCGCGCAATCGCCACGGGTGAGCGCGTAAGAGTGCAGGCCACCGAAGGACGCGTGGAGATTTTGGCTTAACCGCGCCAACACAGGTCAAAAAGAACCCCGACGGCAAAGAGATTGGGGAGGGGAGAGACTGCCGCCGGGGTACTAACCAATGCAGTACATATCAGCTAGTTACCTTAGGTATAGCAGCCATTGCTGGTTTCGCCAGTGACTACACACCGAACTACACACTGGTAGAAGAACCTAATCATCTCCCCACATCAGGTTACCCGACGAACGCCAACACCCTGCCCTGATGTACGCTATCGCCGTTGCAATCAGCCAAGATGTGCTCTGTTTCAGGTAAGCTCATTGACTTGCAGCGGAGTAACCCACCATGACTATCTCCCTCGGCGTTCACGTCGGCCAACAAAATATGACCATGAACGAGATGCGCGCGTTATGGCGACATCTCGACAGCAAGGGCGTGGACTGGATCTCTGCCTGGGACCATCTGTACGAAGCCCCTCCAAATGGCGGCACAGAGCCACACTTTGAAGCCATTGCCACACTAGCAGCCCTCGCCTGTGAGACAAAAAACGCACGCATCGGTTGCCTGGTCTTCTACATCGGCTATCGCAACCCCGCTTTGCTTGCCAAAGCGGCGACAACGCTCGATCACATCACCAACGGCCGCTTCGAACTCGGTCTCGGTGCTGGCTGGCATATCTGGGAAGCAAGCGCGCACGGCTTTGTCTTCCCCGATATCGGTACCCGCCTGGACATGCTGGGCGAAGGCGCACAGATAATCCGCAGCATGCTAAGCCAACAGCGGACAACCTTCGCCGGCAAACACTTTCAGGTAGACAACGTAAGTTGTCTACCTGCTCCCGTCCAAAAGCATCTGCCATTGTGGATCGGCGGTACTGGTGAAAAGCGCACTCTTGAAATTGTGGCGCAACAGGCAGATGGCTGGAACGCGGCCTACTTACCACCGGAAGAGTATGAACGTCTGAATGGCGTCCTCAATCAGTGGTGTGACACTCTGGATCGCGACCCGACAACGATACGCCGTGGTGTGAACCTGATGTTCAATATGTCGATCGACCAGACGTCAGCCGCACTCCAGGAAGAAGCCATCGCTGCCCAGTGGGGCGACAGTGCCGCGCGAATGCGTGGCGGTGCACTGCTGGGTAATGTGACAGAAGTTACCGACCGCGTCATGCAATACGCACAGGCAGGCGCCCAGGAAATCAACATCGCACTGCGGGCTCCGTTTCCGCAAGACGCTCTCGACGCCTATCTCGAAGATGTCATGCCAGCAATTCGCAGGGAACTCGGTTAGTTAGAAGCTGGCAACTATTCAGCCGAGCGCTCTGCGGCGGCAGCCATGGCCAGTACACGGCGCGCTTCGCTGGCGTGCAGGTTTTCAATCAACTGTCCGTCTAGCTCCACCACACCCAACCCATTGGCTTGCGCTTCGTTCCACACCTGCAACACGCGCTTTGCGTAATCAACTTCGTCCTTCGCGACGCCGTACAGTTCATTCGCCAACTCGACCTGACCCGGGTGAATAAGCGATCGGCCATCAAAACCCATCGTCTTGCCTTGCTCACAACTGCGTCGAAACGTCTCAAGATTACGGAAGTCGAGATGGACGCCATCAAGAATGTCCAGACCAAACGCTCGCGCTACCGTGACGGCTTTGGTTAACGCGTAAATCAAAGGCTCTCGATCGAGCGTGTGCTGGGCGCGCAGATCTTGCACCAGGTCACTGGTACCCATGACCAGCACAGGCGGAGATTCCTGCACTGCCTCTGCTGCGAGGTTTTTATTGGCTTGCACGAGTGCCGCGCAAATCTCTTCAAGGGCAAGAATGCTGCGAGGGGATTCAATCATCACCCAGAGTTGCAGCGGACCAGCAGCCGGCACAAGTGCCGCAAGACAATCGGCTGCGGCACGAACCATTTCCGCTGACTCAACCTTCGGAATGAGCACCGCATCAAGAGGTACACCGTGTAGCGCCGCAATATCCTCTTCGCCCCAGGGCGTAGCAAGTCCGTTTACCCGCACAATACGCTCGCGATACTCATAGTTGTGGGTGCCAAGGGACTCAACAATAGTGCCACGAGCGGCAACTTTCGCGTCGGGCGCTACCGCATCTTCCAGATCAAAAATGAGCCCGTCGCAGTTCAGTCCAGTCGCTTTTTGTTGCGCGCGCGCATTGGCGCCGGGCATATACAAAACAGAGCGTCGAGGACGCAGGCCTTGTATTGCAAAGGCGCTTAAAGAAGCATCTGCAGAACTGCTGGCAGAGGAACTCAGGAGGCAGGCGGTGCTGAGAACACTGCGGGTGAGCGGCGATCTTTCGCAGCGCGTTGCGCTTTCAGATTGCAGCTGTAAGAGGCTAACACCGGGATCATGGCGAACGCGCTAAACAATAGGCCAAGGGCTTCGCGTGAGGCTTCTGCTTGCCACCAGTCGCCATGCAGCGTCGGTGCAAGTTGGAAAAAACCAAAAAAGTAAAAAAACATCAGCAACATGGTGCCAACGGCAAGCACGCGCTGGCCAATGCGAGGTAACCCTTGCAGCAACGCAGCGCCACTAATCAATCCACCCGCCAGATAAACGGACATCCACACACCCAAATCAGGGTCATCGAACTGAAGACCAGCGAAGGCGACAAACGTCAGGGTGATGAGGATGATTACCAGTCGCATTCGGAACGATTCGCCTCGGTGGTTAGGTTTACTGCACAGCCTCGTTCCGTTGAGTTTGGCGCTTGAGTTTTAGGAGTTAGGCGCCTTAGGTGCATTGGACTGAAAACATGGACTGAAAACATAGAACTAGATCCATAGATTCAGCAACGTCATAGTCAGTCATTGCAATGTCATTTTCAACCGATTTGTTACCTAAAGTGACAAAAAGCTACAGAACTACCCCGCAAATTTGCAAAGTTATGGGAT
>CAZSYU010000108.1:0-6871 GCA_964611345.1 uncultured Pseudomonadales bacterium | reverse complement strand
GTCCGACAATCGACCCCAAAACCGCCTGCTCAGTCCTCGATATCCCAACCGGGCAGGCCATCATCCAGCTGCACCCCAAAGCTGTTGAGCGCCATCGATACCATGTTGTACTGGCCGACGGTAAACACCAGATCCATCATTTGCCGGGTGTCAAAGTGCTCCGTGAGCCCAGTCCAGGTGGCGTCACTAATGTGCGCATCCGCATGCAGTTCGTCGGTGGCCTGTAACAGCAACCGGTCGGCATCACCGAGGCCGGGTGTTGCAGGGCCTGACTTGCAGGCGTTGATGTCAGCCACCGTCATGCCCACACGTTTGCCAATCACAACATGCTGCCCCCACTCGTAGCCCGCCTGACACAGATAACCAATGCGCAAGATCAGCATTTCGCGCTCGCGTGGTGGCAGCGTCGACTTGCCAAGAATGTGGTTTCCAAACACCAACCAGCGCCGCGCGAGATCAGGATGATTCACCATGGTTTTAAAAATATTGAAGGGTTCTGCCTGGCCGCTGTTTACCCCCTCACCGTTCAACATAGGTTCGAGCACCGAACGCGCTTTGGCATCCCATTCATCAGCCTGCAATGGCTTAATTCTCGGCTCACTTACTCGCATCTCTTTCTCCCTCAGCAATCGACTGGGCCTCGTAGCCCATTGTATTCAGCGCCTCAAGTAGCGCCTCAAGCTCAGCTTCGCCACGTAACTGCAACGACAACTCTATTTCTGTGGCCCGCACATTCGACGCCGCGAACGCTCGCTGGTGCTCCAGCTCAACAATGTTGCCACCAAGCTCGCCAATGGCCTGGGTGAGTTGACCCAGTGCGCCCGGTAAATCCGGTATCTCCACCTTCACCTGGGCAAGCCGATGACTACGCACCAGACCACGCTGCACGATGGAAGACAAAATCATCATGTCTATGTTGCCGCCGGATAACACCACCACAACCTTGCGCCCACGATATTGCTCTGGGTCTTCCATGAGCGCTGCCAGACCGGCAGCGCCAGCGCCCTCAGTGACGGTTTTTTCAATCTCGAGCAAGGTAAACACTGCCTGTTCGACGGCCGTCTCGCCAACGCAACACATGTGGTCGACATTGGCGCGCAGCAGGGGCAGCGTGTTTTGCCCCGGTTGCTTTACAGCAATACCTTCGGCCACTGTATTGCCTGGGATGGGTGTTCTGGACTCGCCGGTAAAAGCCTCTACTGCCGCGGCATAGCGCTCCATCTGCACGCCTGTGATACGCACTTCTGGACGCAGCTTACGCATTACCAACGCGACACCCCCGAGCAGGCCACCGCCACCTACGGGGACTATCAGATCATCAAATTGTGCTACCTGCTCAACCAACTCGAGCCCCAGCGTACCCTGACCCGCAATCACATCGAGATCATCAAAGGGGTGCACCAGCGTCAAATCCCGCTCCTGCGCGAGGCTTTCAGTGACAATGCGCGCTTCGTCAAAGTCGTCGCCGCGCAAGAGTATTTCTGCGCCAAAGACGCGCGTCGCCTCAACCTTGGCGTTTGGCGTTGAGAGTGGCATCACGATAGTGGTTGGCACCGCCAAACGCTGACCGTGATAGGCCAGGGCCTGCGCGTGATTGCCGGCAGACATGGCGATCACACCGCCACGGCGCTGTTCATTCGACAGCAGCAGCAACGCGTTAAGCGCACCACGTTCTTTAAACGAAGAGGTGAATTGCAGGTTTTCGAACTTCAGCCACACCTCGGCACCGGTTATGGCAGACAGGGTTGCGGAGTGCGTGCAGGGGGTACTCCGAATATCCTCAGCGATCCGCTCCCGAGCCGCAGCGACAGCTGCAAAAGTCACGATTGAGGACCTGTTTGAAAGCTGATTTTTCATTGCGGGAGTATACTGCCGCAATGAGTGAAAAGAAGCATTTGCTGGTGGTGTTCCACACCAAAACAGGGAACACCGGCAAGCTCGCCGAAGCGGTTATCAGAGGTGCCCAACACCCCGATCTGACCAACGTGGAGTTGCGGGTGTTGAACGCACAAGACGCAGGGCCCGCAGATCTGCTATGGGCGCATGGGTTGCTGCTTGGCACTCCGGAGAACTTTGGCTACATGTCTGGCGCGCTAAAAGATTTTCTTGATCGCACCTACTACGAAGTTGAAGGTCAACTGCAACCCCTGCCCTTCGCCCTGTTTGTCAGCGCCGGTAACGATGGCACAGGCGCGGTACGGGCCATCGACCGCATCGTGGGCGGCTACCCCTTTGTAAAGGTGCAAGAACCCATTATCGCTAAGGGGGAGGTAACTGCAGCGCATCTGCGTCAGTGCGAAGAACTCGGCACCCTCCTCGCCGCCGGTCTGGAAGCGGGTATCTACTGAGGAGAACCAAACGCCTATAGGAGGCGAATAGGGGTTAAACTCCACTCCCCTGCCAGCGCAGCATTCAGCAGTAACCCAGACCTTGGCCGACACCACCGCACGCATTTTGCAAAGCATCAACGATCTCCCAGCAAACGTCTGGGATCGCTGCGCTAATCCGGCGAACACCCCCTACAACCCGTTTCTGCGGCATGCATTTCTGGCGGCGCTGGAAGACTCCGGCAGCGCGACCGCTCAGACGGGCTGGCAACCCTTTCACCTTGTACTCGAACGCGCCGGGCAGGTGCTAGGCATAGTGCCCATGTATATGAAAGGCCATTCTCAGGGCGAGTACGTTTTTGACTACGCCTGGGCGGACGCCTGGCACCGTGCCGGACAAAACTATTATCCAAAACTGCAAGGCAGCATACCCTTCACCCCAGCCACCGGCAGGCGGCTTTTGTGCGCACCCGATAGCCCTGAGGATACTCAGGAACTCTTGCTGGGTGCCTGCATGCAGGTGGCCGAGCAGACAGAAGTGTCGAGTGCGCATTTTACGTTCATGCCAGAGGCCCAATGGCGCGCCGCTGGCGAACTCGGCTACCTGCGCCGGATGGATCAGCAATATCACTGGCTAAACAATGGCTACGTAAGCTTCGAAGATTTTTTGGCGCAGCTGGCCGCAAAAAAGCGCAAGAACATTCGGCGTGAACGGCGCGATGCACTGGCCAACGGCATCTCCATTCACCGGCTCACCGGCACAGACTTAACAGAACAACACTGGGATGCGTTCTATCAGTTTTATCAGGATACGGGCGCTCGAAAATGGGGTAGCCCCTATTTAACGCGCAAATTTTTCACCCTGATTAACGAACGCGTGGCGGAAGATATTTTGTTAATACTCTGTGAGCGCGACGGACGCTACATCGCAGGAGCAATAAATTTTATTGGCGCCGATACTCTGTTTGGACGCAACTGGGGCTGCATCGAAGACCATCCATTTCTGCACTTTGAGGTGTGTTACTACCAGGCCATCGAGTTCGCTATCGAACGCGGCCTGTCCCGAGTCGAAGCTGGTGCACAGGGAGCACACAAGGTAGCACGTGGCTACCTGCCGCAAGCAACTTACAGCGCCCACTTCATCGGCGATCCAGGCTTTCGCGACGCCGTCGCGCGCTTCCTCGACGAAGAACGTGCCTACGTTCGAGAGGACATCAACCACACTCGCAAACATACGCCATTTCGCTCCGACATCGAGTTGCCGGGTTAAAACACCGTTTCAGTCACCTCCAAAGCCAGCATTAGCCGCGCAAACCCGCGCGCTTTTAGTGCAGATTCTGTGCAAGCTGCCTATGCTGCGGATCTATCAACTCGCAGCATAGGCGTCGGGTGCTAGACTGGCGGCATGACAAACGCACCCTACATTCTTATCGTTGACGATGACGCCCACATTCGCGAAGTACTGCGCTACGCGCTCGGCCAGGCCGGTTTTTCGATCGACGAGGCAGCCGATGGTGTCGAGGCGCTGACACTGGCAAAGAGCACCGACTACGACCTGATCGTGCTGGATATTCTCATGCCGGAAAAAGACGGCATTGAGGTCTGTAACGAGCTGCGCCGAAACTCTGAAGTACCTATCTTGTTTCTGAGCTCTAAAGACGAAGAAATCGACCGCATCGTCGGTCTGGAGCTCGGTGCCGATGATTACGTCACCAAACCCTTTAGCCCCCGTGAACTGCTCGCGCGTATTCGGGCAATTTTACGCCGCCCGCGAGTCTCTACCAGCGATGCCCCTCTGAACGTGGGCAAACTATTCATCGATCCGGTGCGGCGCTCTGTCGCCTGGGCAGACGAGCCAGTGACACTGACCGCGACAGAATTTTCTATCCTGAGTTTACTCGCCAGTCGGCCGGGCAAAGTTTTTGAGCGTGACGAACTTATGCGCGGCGCCTATCCAGGCAAACGCATCGTGAGCCATCGCACCATCGACAGCCATATTCGTCGCTTGCGCGACAAACTGCGCGCTTATGGCGCCGAGGTTATCCATACCAGCCATGGTGTAGGTTACCGCCTGGAGCCGTAACAAACCGTGCGTCGCCCTCGCCTGAGAACCGTACTGATTTTGCTCAACCTCATCGTGTTGGTGCTACCGCTCGCCGGCATCCAGGTACTGCGACTCTACGAAAGTGCTCTGGTAAGACAGACGGAGTCTGAGCTAATCGCTCAGGCAGCGTTTATCACCGCGGCGTACCGCAGCGCGTTTGACCGTGTGTTGGCCTACGAACAACCCGAGGGCACTACCAGCGAACTCGACCAGCACTCGAGAGCCCAACACTCAAGCAGTGAACCGCAGGGCGTGACCTATCGGGCACCCATACTCGATCTGGTGGATTCCACGATCCTGCCACCCCAGCCCGAACCCGCACTACTGCCAGCCAATACTCGACCAGACCGTCTGGCTTACATCATCGGCCAGGATCTGGAATCGATACTCAAAGACGCCCAGCGAATGACGCTGGCTGCTATACGCATCGTCGACCACAACGGCATTGTGGTGGCGACAACCGGTGAAGATCGCTACACCCATTTGCTCGACACCGAAGAGGTTGTTCTGGCGCTGGAAGGTCAACACGTCAGTCGTCTCCGCACCAAGGAAGACGTGGTTCACCAGACGCCTTTGCAATCTGTGAGCAGAACCAGCCGCATTCGCGCCTTTGTTGCAACACCCATACTGTTTGAAGACAGAATACTGGGTGTTGTGCTGCTGTCGAGAACACCCGCCAACATAGTTCAGGCGTTATCCGCCAAGGGTCAGCTGCTGGCCTATGCGGCTGCGCTGCTGCTTGGTGTTGTTGTGTTAATCGCATTTATCGCTTCAAAAACCATCGTGCGTCCGATCGGCGTTATCCAGGACCTGGCACGGCGTGTCAGTCAGGGCGACGAACGAGCGATGGATGACCTCCGTCCTGGTGGCACTGCCGAGATCGTTGCTCTCGGTGAGCAGATAAGAACCATGGGTCGGAATCTCGCCGATCGACGACGCTACGTGCAAGAGTTCGCCCGGCACGTATCGCACGAGTTCAAAACACCGCTTACCGGCTTGCGCGGCGCAATAGAGATGTTTGAAGACCACGGCGACACCATGACCGAAGGCCAGCGTAACCGGTTCCTTGCCAACATGAACGGTGACGTCACGCATTTGCACAGACTCACAAATTCGCTCCTCGCACTGGCAAAAGCAGACATGCAAGACCCGGCCCTGGATGCCAACACCAATGTGAATGAGTTGCTCGCGCAACTGTGTGACAACTTTCGCACCGATAGTTCGTGCAGCCTGGATTCATCCGACCGTATCTGTCCCAACATGAGGCTCTCCCTGCCAGATTCGGAGCTGGTCGTGGCGGCAAATGCGGAAGCAATAACTGCCGCGCTAACTCAACTGCTGGAGAACACCGTGGTGCATAGCAAAACCGCGACAGAAATCACCATCGAACTTTTGCCTGGCACCCCGAATAACGGGAAGGCCAACATCATTGTTGGTGACAACGGCCAGGGCATTTCGCCAGGCAACCACGAAAAGGTGCTGCAGCCCTTTTTTACGACCGCAAAATCCAGTGGCGGAACCGGACTTGGTCTGGCTATCGCCAGCCGACTACTCGAAAGTCAGGGTGGGACACTAAACCTGCTGCCCCCCGAAGGACAACGCGGAGCCCACTTTCAGATTGAGTTGCCACTGGTCGCCAATCAAGGTTAACGGGGTTCTGACAGGGTGGGCGCAAGTGCAGTACCGAACGCTTCGAGCCAGGAACGCACTTGTTCCATGTTCGCAGGTCCCATACGCAGCAATTGTTTCTGTAGCGGCAGCAAATTTTCGAGCTCCGCATCTGCATACTTGTAGATTACCTTGGGTTGTACCAGGGTGGCCGCTTCAACTCCTTGTGGTGTGGCGAGCGCAACACCAAGCGCGGCATAGGCTAAATCGCGTGGTGTCGCAACATTGCCGTCAGCGTCGCCACCCAGCTCGCGGAGCGCTTCAGCCAACAGTGGTTCGACTGACCTAAAAGTGGCTGCAGCTCGCTCGGGCGCTACTGATGTGAGCGTGCTGACAAAACGATCATAGCGCGCAAAGCTACCAGCCGTTGCCGTAGGTTTGCTCCCGGTGGTCGCTGTAAATCTGCCTTCGGGCGCCAAAAACTCAACGAACTTCCGCGGCACCTTACCATTGGCCGCGTTCTGCAGCACCGTTGCAGACGTTCGAACGAGCTCCGTTTCCGCAAGCCACGGCAACGACGTATCAGCAAGCTTCTCCCGCAACCAGTCATCACTGGCATTGAGGGCCGGCAGATCGTCCTCTGGTGGGGTCTCAACGGCAGGATCCGGGTCTTCCTCTAATCTGAATATCTCACGATCTATCACTTCGGATGCTGGGCCCGAATCTGGCTCGACGCCCTCAGTCTCAAGCTCGGTGGGCAAACGCACGGGTGGGATACCTGGCTGACTCAGCGCCCACTGAAACAATACAAAGCCAGCGGCAAGCAATAGCC
>CAZSYU010000107.1:0-13853 GCA_964611345.1 uncultured Pseudomonadales bacterium | reverse complement strand
ATTGACCATAGCAGCGGAGCGCCCGTAATCATAAAAACTCAAACGGGATGGCTATTTGCCAACCCGTTTGAGTTTTTATGATTACGGGCGCTCCGCTGCTATGGTCAATGGATTGACAGCCATGAAGCATGCAGCCTGGTGATGCCCGATTTCCCCCAAGCTGAATATTTGATTGACCAACGGCAAACAGGGAGCAGAGTCTAGAATTGCTCCATGCGATACCGACCCGCCACGGCGGGGCAAAACCTATACCTTCCTTGGTTTTTTTCGCATACATGGCTTTTTGAAAGGCCGGTAGAACAACCTGATCGAATAGAATCTGTTCGTTGTTTTCAGGCCTTTCCCAGAGTTCTAAGCCTATAGTGCCATCGCTGGTTTCGGTAAGCTCAGTGTCGATGAGAATATAGTCACAAGGTTGAATGCTTTTCGTGCTATCTCGTTTTGCATGAATACCATTGCACGACTCATCTCGATGGACGAGTTCGCCTAGCTTAGATACTCCGGTGCTTCTTGGTTTAAAAAGGCTAAAAGTGTAATCATCAAGGTCTGTTGCGGATTCAAAGCAATGTCTTGCAGTGAGGATTCGACCAGTCGAAAGTAGGTATCCGCTGCAATAGGGCACCGGCGACACAGCACTTATAAAGACTCCTAGGCCTGTAAGTAGCGCGTCGTAGGCTTCAGATCCAAGGTGTGCTGAAAGTGTTTCAATTGGCTCTAGCTTGCAATCAGCAACGTATTCCTTTACTGCTTTTGGATCATTGATCTGCGTTACGTAATTGTCTACAGCTTCTTGACACTGTTTCGCTTCCTTCGAGGTTAGAGCCTTTTCAAAGTCCTGCTTTTTCGCGAGTAACAGAGCACTCGGTTTGTTGATCTTTGGAATTTTGATGCTGCCCGGAGAAATAGGGAAGGGATAGCTGTCAGGCCCGATCGGAAAATTCTCAGATCCAGGGTTCTGGAACACTAGTTTCGGGACGTCTTGTAGCCGAACATCCATCGGATTCTCAGAGGCTTCTATCAGGTTGAATAGCTTCGTGCGATCGATCGCGTACAGCTCGAGATCTCGCTGAAATTGGCGGAGCTCTATTGCTTGGGTGCTATTTGCAATCGAATTGTTTCCCAAGCTGCTGCTGACATTAATCAAAGCCGCGTCCGCGGCTGATGACGGAATATCTGCCTGATCGGAGCTACAGCCTACCACCGAGCTCACTAGTGCTATAACGAGCAGTGAGCAGTTTTTAGCGTTTCTCATTTATACCCCTCAGTTTTCTCTTGTATGAGTCGTTGCTGACCGATTCAAGAGTTTTTCATTACTCACCTTTTTGTCCCAATACTCCATCCTTGCGCACAGCTGGCCTATCCCCCTAATAGCTAAACTTTGGTTTAGGCACTCCTCTCTATACCTGCTCCGTTTCCCAATTGTTAAATTATTTATCAAGTTGGTGCAACCGATTGACGCCAGCAATTGATTAGGGAGAACGGTAATGCGTTGCACATCAATTTCAGAGAGCGCCCAACCTGTGGTAGATGGAGCCCGGAGTGGTGAGCATCGAAGTCTTCAACGAATCGTGGAGAGGCTGTTCCAGGAAACTTCTTCGTCGACTACCGCGTACTTTCGCCGCCGGGGGTTCGGGGATTTGTCGGAAGACTTGGCGAACGAGTGTTTTTTGATTCTTTTGAAGAAACTACGCAAAAATTCCGTTGATTTACAGCGCCCGCTGAAGCCCTACATATTTGGGGTGGCTGCTAAGGTTGCACTTGCTCAGCGGCGAAAGCAGCCCCAAGATCGATGGATTCAGGACTCCGAAAAAGACATGATTGATACGCAAACTCCCCCTCCTCAAGAATATGCAATTTTGCAACAGCGCGCAGAGATACTAGGCTGCGCAATTGGAAGACTGGAGCAAGAAAGAGATCGTGTCGTCGCAAACCACCTCCTTGGTGGCAAAAGCAGAGCGTCTCTCGCACAAAACTTAGGATTGGAGCCCGAGCAACTTAGCCGTGTTGCCTATAGAGTCAGACAGCGATTGGCCCGTATCATTCGTGAATTGGAAGAAAGCCACCGATTACCGATTCGCGCTGTTTAATCGCGAAGGGAAGTTTCCATTCGTTCCGAAGCCATGTCGAGATTGATAAACCTAGGAAAAGAGTGACTAGATACTTCATTGGCAATTCCTACTTATTAAGTGCTCTAGATAGCGTTTTTCGATCGACCTCGAGAATTGAAGCCATTCCCGCGATCGTTTCCCCGCCTTCGATCGCAGACCGTGCGTGCTGTAGCTGTTCAGGTGACAGCGACGGGGGACGGCCGACCCGTTTACCACGACGCCGAGCTGCCGCTATGCCCGCCTTAGTTCGATCCACGATTAGAGAGCGTTCAAATTCAGCTAGAGCGCCCATCATGTGAAAGACCAGCTTTCCGCCAGCCGTTGTTGTGTCGATATGTTCAGACAGCGACACAAAGCCTATGCCGCGCTCCCCTAGTTCATTGACTAAGTTAATCAGGTGCGACAGAGAACGGCCGAGGCGATCCAGACGCCAGACTGTCAGAACGTCACCTTGGGCTAGATTTGCTATCGCGTCATCGAGCCCAGGGCGACTTTCAGTTGACCCACTTACGCCATGATCTGAATACAGCTTTTCGCATCCTGCGGCCGTGAGCGCGTCAGTTTGAAGGTCTATTGATTGATCGCCGCTTGAAACTCTGGCGTAGCCTATTTTCATTGGCCTTGCCACGCCTTGAAGCTTTGCGCGTATGCGGCCGCCATTGCCTCTAATTCTTCTGCCGAGCTGGTTACATCGCCGTTGTGCTTGGCCTGAATAACCCTAGAGACGTAATCCATCAAGCCATACAGCACAGCGTTTTCGTCTACGCCCTCATGCCATGCCGCTTCGAGAACTGGAAACAACTTGTCTTGAGCGAAGGCCACGCCTTCCGCTTCGATCTTCCTGCCTTTGAAATCTATCGGCTCATTCATATGTTCTATTTTGACCTACCTTTTTGGTACAGACCAGAACTAATGAATTCAGGCACTTAGAAAGCTGTGGATTGCTGTACCAAAACCGACCCCTTTTGTAGCACTCGATCTTAACCAGATTTTAAGTGGTCGCTCGTATTCTGATACCTGTAGCAGCTAGAACCCAGCAAATAGTCGGAGAAAGCGTTATGGATGACCGATACACCAAAAACTAATAAGCATGGTAATTGTGTTGAGCGCAGCTTCCTTGTTGGGGCCGATCGCTAGGTTTTCGACCTTAACGAATGCACACCGGAAAGCGGTTGGCAACAATTGGATACAGCAGAATATGCCTCGTATTTTGGTGTCTGGCTGCACCCTGAGCGCTTTTGCGACTAGATAGGGTGGGAGAAAAGGGTCAGACGTAGCAGTGATAGTAAGGAATCGTTGAAAGACTATCATCGTCATTGAAGAACATTAGGGGAGAACACAATGCCTGTGACTCAAGCGTTACTAGAAGGCGCAATGATTTTTCATCTCAGGAACTTCGCCAGTGGTGACAACGCAGATGACGTTTCAAATGAAACGATACACAACACAATACTTAAAGATGACGACGGATTTGGGAACGCCACATCGAAGAGGCTCTATAAAGGCATCATTCGTTGGACCTTAGATAGAAACGGAGACAACGACCTAGAGTGGCCCGATAAATGGATGGAAATGAGCGTCAGTGCCCTCGCAGAGAGGCTTACCAATGACTAGAAAACATAACCTAGTTTGTGCTTGGCTTTCTAGCGTAATTTGCTTCATCAGCGCTACAACCAATGGTCAAGAAGTGCCCGAAGCTACGGAATCGGGAGGAAGCATATCTATAGGGAGTATTAGGACCTCTGCGGAAGCAGCTGCTATTGGTGTGCTTGCAAAATACGCGAAAAACGTAAGCGAAGCGCGTATCAGATACGGGACAACAAATTTTACGGCATACACACCAGATATATCCATAGATACCGGCGAGAATGACTCTTTTAATGGTGTAATAGCAAAACTACAAGGAACCCGAGTCCATTTTCGTGAAACCTGCGTAGATGAGAATTCGCAGATAGTGGACAGTTCTTTGTGCCGTGACGGGCGCGCACTTTTCACACCAGACACCACAGGTCTTATCCATACCTTTCCTTTTTCGGGCGGTATAGAAGCCGATCGCAGATTCGACAACGTGTCCGTATTGGCTGAAGCAGGTTATGCTCCACTCTATCTTCACAATGATAGCTTCTTCGACAACCTTGGCTTGTCGAATAAAATCGGCATTTTCCTTCAAGCTGGATACAGGATTCAGGTTGACGACACTCCGTCACCAGAGACTGGTGGCGCGGTTGATGAAAGCGAGGAAGAACCAGACGATGAGATACTGCGAATTAGAAGCTCGCTTGAGTGGAGCTTTAAAGTACCTGTAGGCGGCTTAGGGAACCTTTATCTGGAGCCATCTGCCACGGGTTGGTATGACGTTGCTAACAATGAGTTCTATCATCAAGTGCAAGCCAAGCTTCGAGTAAACGTTACTAATGATATTTCGTTCGATTTAACGTTTGAGGATGGTTCGGGTGCCCCGAATTTTAATACGGGCGACCAATTCTCAGCGAACCTTACGTTAACGTTCTAACTATGAATGAACGTTAACTACTACGGGACGGTGGGACAATGAAGGGCCGCTATTACTGGTTCGAAGAGGAAGAGTATGACGAGTACGGCATAACACCGACAGAAAACAACTCGTTAGCCTGTAGGTGTCTGCCTGGGCGACAACCCAACCGCTGCCCGCGCGCCGTCCAAACGTCTGAAACAACGCCATGCGTATTTTTACGATCTGCCGGAAAGGCACGTTATGCTTCCTATCCTCCAACAACCTGCGTTTACCTCGGTTGCTCTGAGTACCGGGTTAAGTGCGTGGTAAGTTCGCGTTGGAGAGTTGGTATCAAACTACTTGGAGTGGTTAACTTGCTGTCGATTGCGTTGGTTGTTCACGCACGCACCGTCGGGTGCAATGGTGTGGTTGCTATCGATGCGCAGGGTGGACGGTTGTCGCGGAGGTTTCACAGCGCGGCGAACAGGTCATTGGGTTGCCAGTGGGGCAGGGTGGCGAACTTTGCAAAAGATGCTCAGCTCTCAGAAAACGCTACTCAACCTCTGCGCGAGATGGGGCAGAGCCCGGCCAGCCGGGATGAATTGCAGCTCGTTATTCAGGCTATTGCAGCGTCTAACGTGACAAACGAAAAGTAGTTTGGAGCCATCTCAGGTGGCTCGATACTTACTCGGCTGCTCGGTTGACCTTTACCCTGTCCGATAACAACTTGGTACCCGGCGTTGATCAACGGCGCGGATACATATATGCCCCCTAATATTCTACTCCACCGTTACCGCAACACTGGTGGCTCCACGACTCAAACCACTTCCATCCTCAAATCGGACAAATACCCTTGAATTTGCTGGATCTAGTGGAATACTCTCGCTTGATGAAGCAAACACGGCGAAGGTGGGCGTTTCGTTAGCACCGATCTCAACACTCACGGGGTCGGTCGTTGGTACAGTTGGGTTGATGCACTGACCACTGATCGGATCGGTTTGGCACATAGACAAGGTCACAGGAAGTTCTGCAGCCCCTGTGTCGGCTGATGCGAACAAGGTATCACTAGCCCCCAGGTTTATCGACGCAACTGAAAAGGCGCCTGCACCGCTGTCAGAATCTATCCGAACAATACCGTCTCCGAGAACTGTCGCGCTCAGCGCAACCACGTCTGCCACGGGCCCGTCGCTTGCAGACAGCAGTAGCGTGTTCAAACCAACAACGCTCAGTGCACCCGTCGAATTCACACAACTAAACTGCAGGTCGATTTCGGTTGGCTCTAACTCGGCTCCCGGTGTAACGCCAAAAACAAAGCTCTGCGCCGCGCCCGGAGCAATCGGAACTGGGGAATTGGCGACTCCCACCGCCGCATTGGTTAATGGATCTGTAGCTTGATAGAAGAAGTCTGCGTTTATGGTGCTCTGCCCAATGGCGATCTGACAATCCTGGCCTGTATTCGGGCTTGGGTTGATGATGGTCGCAAATGCGGTAGCCGTGCTACCCACACTTACAGATCGACTAGTAGGCAATACAGAAGACACTAAGGGTACAGGGGATACTGTACTACTGGTGGTCAGATCGATAGCCAGCACTCCTGGTTCTTCCACAAACACCCCAGATAGATCGAACCTGACAAAGTCTTCACCAAATAAAATGTCATCGTTAGTAAGGCCAGCAATGGTTGACGACAAATTCACTCCCGTTAAGACACTACCGTCTTCAAAGTCTAAATCTTCGAAAGAAACGAAATTGCCGCCCCCCTCTCCCGCAGAGCCCGTCGCAAAAGACTGCGCATTGTTAACCACAAAGAGAAGTTGCAGGCTGTCTGCATGAGCGAAATGGGGTCCGAAGCTCAAACGGTCTGTATCGGTGTCATCAACGATTCTGGATACCCCAGCATTAACGTTATCGATGGTCGGAAATAAACCACGCAGCTCAACCCTGTCGCCTAACAGTGTCGCCTCGAGCTCTGGTGGCTCCATACTACTGGTGGTGATGTCAATAATTATGGCGTCACCCGCGCCAGCAAAGAAACCATCGATGTTGAAACGTACAAAGTCGTCACCGAAAACGATATCTGTGGAGGTTAATAGACCGAAGGTCGAGGACAGTCTCACCCCGGTAATAACACTGCCATCATCGAAATCTAAATCTCGGAATTCGATGAAATTCCCACCGTCCGGTCCAAGAGAGCCGTTATCGAAGGTCAGAGACGTGGGTTGGAAGAAAATCAACTGAAGCGCGTCAGCGTGACCGATAGTTCCACCTTCAAAGGTAACCCGGTCTGTATCGGTCTCATCCACAACCACCGTGCCGGACGTATTTACGTCACCAAGAGTGGGGAATAGATTGAGAATTTGGATGGTGTCTCCCACCAAGGAAGCCGCGCTAGCGGGTCCGGATGCCAGTAGGAGTAACATGAGGCCCGTCGCGCTCAGGTTCTTAACAGTCATTTCGGCTATACCTTACATTCGTTCTTGAACTACTAATGCGCAAGGCTGCGGAAAATTGGGTCATTGGCTCTAATCTCTTTCACCGGGACAATCGGGGTTTGAGCCAAATAGCGACTGTTGTCGCGAAGGTTTCAGAGCTCGGCGAACAGGTCATTGGGTTGCCAGTGGGGCAGGGCTGGCCCCGGTGAATGACGAGGAGAGCGGCGAGGCGGGTCTCGGTACTGGATGTGGCCGTTCGTTGTTGTATTGCCACAGCCATTTAGTGGCTGTGGCCTGAGCCTGTGGTATTGAGTTGGTAATGGCGAAAGCGTAGAGCGCGCCAAAGCAGAGCGGAAAGATCGAGTACAGCACCACGTGCAGCACCAATAAAAAGGTCGACGACCTAATGCCGCCCAGTCCAAAGGCTGCGCCTAAGACTAGTTAACTTTAGACTTAGCCAAGTTTTTGCTTTCAGCCTCTAACCCACTGTCTATGGCTAATGGCGGTTATTGGCCTACCGCAGAATCTGCCACCGGCTCAGCACTAACCAGGCCGCTGAAGATCAAATAGTGCACATAACTATTTTGCGGCCGCGTTTCGTGTTGACCGTCACCGTCACCTTCGGCAAGCCCGTTTTCTGTTTGGGTCATGCCAGGTTTTGGGTCCACCAAACCAATCACCACATTACTTGCACGCGTATCGAAGGTTCCGAGGTCTTTGTGCTCGTGAGGTCCAACCGCACTCGGTTGGACACTGCCTACCTGGTCGCCCTCGTTGCCACCCACAACATTGGCAACCCGCAATTCGGCATCTGGATCTCGCCCGGAACCTGCCGAAACGCCTCGCAGAAAATACCCGCGATAATCAGGTAGCGCGAAGGACTTAGGATCCGAACCATTGCCATGACTGGTTCCGATGACACTAAAGAGCTCGGTGAATTGCAGCCGATTGACCGAAGCACCGTTGCACATCAACCAGCCCTGGGTGGCTAGCGCGGCGCGCTTTCCTTCAGTCATACTTCCTGAGTAAGCGATTACGGTACCTACTGGTATCAACTGCGCAAGTATTACCGCATTACCATTGGTGCCTGTGACAATGACTCGGTTTTCGGTAACTGGCTGGGTTGCACACCCGTATACCGATACCAACAAAACGGCTAATAACAGCGGCACTACTATTCGATCCATCTCTACTATTCGATCCATCGTTGTTCTCTCAGATGCGTCCTTACATCGGTACAACATACAACGGTGTAGTTAAGCTCAGCAAGCGTATAGGATTGTCGAGTCTATAGGAGCAACACCGTGACGGACTACTTACTTGAGCCTCTTAATCATTTGCTAAGAGCAAGCGATCGAATCTACCTGGTCTACCTTTTTAGCGCGATGGTGATTGCGTTCGCTCTCTATACCAGGCGCATACATGATTCAAACAGCTCCCTCGGCGGCTTCTTCCGTTACTGCTTTCCAAAACGCATTTGGGGCCACCCATCTACTTTTTTGGATATTAGATTCTTTGTAGTCAATCGCATTCTCTTTCTCGTTGTGTTTATGCCCCTAGTTTTGCTTGTCTTTCCCTTTATAAATCAGACAGTTCAGGCGTTTTGGTCCAGCGTGCTATCACCGCCAAATTGGCAGGCAAGTACCGCCGTATTTGTTCTCTACGGCGCGCTGGTCTTGGTCGGTCTGGATTTTATTCGCTTTATCACTCACTACCTGCAGCACAAAATTCCGCTGTTGTGGAATTTTCATCGGCTGCATCACTCTGCAGAAGTACTCACACCTCTAACGGTGTATCGCATGCACCCGGTCGACGATCTTTTTCCTCTGGCACTCGCCTCAGTTTATCTAGCGCTGCTGCACGGCACGTTTAGCGCTTTGTTCGTAAACGACTTTTCCTTCGCCACATTTGGCCTGACATCGCTTGTTTCAATTTTGTTTTATCTGCTGGGCTACAACCTGCGCCATTCACATGTTTGGCTGTCATACGGCACTAAAGTCAGCCGCTGGCTTATTAGCCCAGCACAACATCAAATCCATCACTCATCGCTACCTCAGCACCGCGACAAAAATATGGGCTTTATGTTTGCGATTTGGGATCGGGCTTTTGGAACCTTGTATGTACCAGAAAACGAAGAATCGCTGGTTCTTGGCGTCGACGATGCCGGCACGGGTACAACCTTTCGCAGTGTCGCGCGCTGTTACATTGAGCCCTTTCGAAAAGCATTTTCAAGCAAACGAATTGCCACCGCAGGCCTGGTATTGGCTGTGGGCGCTACCGCATCCGCTTCGGTTGTAATGACGCTTCCCGGTATTGATGACAGCCAAGAGCTGGCTCTAAACAACCTGACATCACCTGAAGTGAAACAATTGATTGAGCAGGGTTATCGCACGGTTGTCGTGCCTACGGGAGGACTAGAATACAACGGCGCCCACCTGACGCTAGGTAAGCATCAGTCTGTGGTGGGCTATGCCGCCGAGAAAGTAGCCGCCAAGCTAGGGAATACACTGGTCGCGCCGGTGATTGCCTACGTTCCCGAAGGAGATATCTTTCCTCCCACAGGGCACATGGTACATAGCGGAACCATCACCGTACGGGTATCGACCTTTGAAGCACTGTTAGAAGACACTGCACGAAGTTTGTTTCAGCACGGGATTGAGCGAGTGCTTTTTATGGGCGACAGCGGCTGGAATCAACAGCCACAGCAAGTCGTCGCAGACCGGCTTAACAGCGAATGGCCCGATACCAGCCGTCTGACCCTGAGTTTGACCGACTATTATGATCAAAACGGCCAAATGGACTGGTTGGTGGCCCAGGGATTTACTGAACCGCAGGTCGGTTTTCATGCTGGCTTGCGCGACTCATCAGAACTTTTGTTCGTGAATGCCCAACAAGTCCGTGGTGACGAGCTGCGCAAATCAGGCCAAAAAGACAATGTTTCGGGGTCATACTGGAAGGCAAACGCTGAAATTGGCCAGCAAATGATTGCGCTAAAGGTTGCCGCGGCAGTCAATCAGGCCCGCGATAGTACTAAATAGAAGCACAACGAAAACGACAATGAAATCAGCAATAACAATGAGTTGGCTGTAATTCCTAAAAAATAGTAGCGGAGCAATAGTGCGGCTTTCTCAACACCCGTTAAGAGTTGTAATTAGAAACAGTAATGTGTTTACAATTTAAAGGTGCGAACTGAATTCGAATTTGGCAATATAAAAACAGTTTCGTATGTTTGTAGTGGTTCACGTAGCCGTTTTTTGTAGATATCAAAAGTACAGACACTGCACACGAATACCCAAGTCAAGGAAGACACACACGTTAGTGAATATTGATCCAGGAAGGAGGGTTTCGGGTGACCGAAGGAAACAATCAAGAGAGCGCGTTAGGCGTAAAGTCCAACGAATCAGAGGCAATTCGGCGGCAACCGCGGGTATCAACGGACCTCATCCACCGGTTACCCCAGTCAGCTAAACCGCTGGCATCTGTCGGGGCTACGGATGATCCAGCAAAATCGAGCACACAAGATCTTCCTCACGTTCTTCCTCAAGAGCACTCTCTGGAGCTGCTTTGGATAGATTTCACCGTAGGTATGCGCCACGCTGAGTTACCTGAAGGCTTCGCCCGGCATGGCAACGTAACCTATCTTCGGCCCAATGCCGACGACGCGTTTCCAGATCCCTCCAAATTTGATTGCGTCATTGTCGATTTCGATTATCCCGACAGTCGCGGTCTCAATCTGGCGCAAGAGCTCAAGCAACAGATGCCCTCCAAACCTTTCTTGATGCTTACCTTGCAGCACTCAGAAGCATTAGCCGTGTGGTCCTTTCGGGCTAAATTTTGGAACTACCTGGTTAAGCCGTCGTCGCACGAAGAAATTGCGCATTGCTTTGCCGACCTGAGACGCATCCTGCAACTGTCTAAATCTCAATCCCAGCGACGGATACGCTCGCCCAGGCAAGTGGTGCCTGCCGACGCCAACTCGCCGGCTCCCAGAGGCGATAAAGCAGCGCTACGTCCAGCGATCAACTACATTGAACAGAACTTTCGCGCAAAGGTGTTGGTCGCTGACGTTGCCAAGTCTTGCGGCATGAGCCCATTTCGATTCAGCCGCCAATTCAAACAACAGTATGGCCAAACCTTTTCAAACTATTTGGCTGATTTCCGGCTCGACGAAGCTTGTCGGCTGTTACGCAGTCCCAACGCGGTCGTGACCGATGTCGGCTACGCCGTTGGGTTCAACGATGCATCCTACTTCACCAAGGTGTTCCGCAGCCGCTTTGGCGTTGTGCCATCTGCCGTCATCGGTATCGCTGGCGAAGTGCTGCACAACTCTGAACCCGATGCGATCGCGCGTTTCGACACCGCCGAATAACAAAGATTGAGCCAGCAATTATAATGCGGCCCATTTTCTAGCGGATTGTAATTAGTCCTGGCTTCTCCCTGCGCGTAACTCCTGCGCTATAACTTTTCCGCATATCGCTTTGCAAAAAACTACCGGCGATTGTCAAGAAAATTATATCTCCCTCCGGTAACTCAACGTAATTTGATCATCAAGGTAAGTGTACGTGGGTACATCTATCGGTATGGGATCAACCATTCAGGTTGGCCTAGTGATTCAAATAATTAGTAACCAATGAGGTTTTTTATGAACGCAATTATGAAGTTTCTCCGGGAAGAAGAAGCTCTCACTACAGTTGAATACGCTGTGGCGGGCGGCTTGATCACCGCTGGTGCGATCGGCGGCTTTGCCGCACTGGGTGGAGAGGTTGATCGAGTGATCAACGCTCTGGCCACTGCACTTGAGGCCGTGACACCGGGATAGCAAGTACACCGGCATCGGATCTTCCGATGCCGGTTACCTTTCCACAAGATTCACCAAGAACGTATTTTAGGAGTCGAGTATGACAGCATCATCAGTAGAGCCCGTTGCTCTCTTTATCTTGCTGGTTTTGTTGCTAAACGCTGCAATTATTGACTTGCGCGAACATCGTGTCCCTAACGCGTTAGTTCTCTGCATCCTGTTACTGGGCTTCGTATTCGCCGTTTTTGATATCAGCGGTCAAACCACTGCCAATGCATTCGGCGGGATGGTTGCTGGCTTCTGTCTATTTATCCCTTTTTACATGATGAATGGTTTTGGGGCAGGCGATGTCAAGCTCGTCGTCGCCGCTGGGAGCTTTCTTGGACCCTTACCCATTCTCATCGCAGGCGCGGGCTCACTTCTCGCTGGCGCCGTCTTCGCAGTGTTCTACTTGGCCTGGCTAAGAATAAATCAAACTCGCACAGTGAGTGCTGCAACTACTACAGCGGCGACAAACGCAGCCACAACAATAGACGAACCTGCTCAGCTGACTACGCCAGAAGCATCCCAAACGCCTTTTGCTTTCGCTCCATTCATATTACTCGGCGTTGCTATCGTTACGCTTTCTGGATTGGGGGTTTAGTACTAGTGACTAAGCTACTGCGCAGAGACAAGTCTGAGGTTAAGGTCGACGTTCAGATGCCGGGATCACGCCTGGCACAACTAGCACCAACGCCAACAACGGTGAAAGAGACCGGGCTGACGCTGAGTTTTCTCGGTGAATTGGTCGCCAAACACCTGCATGATGGCGGTGTGCTTAGCCTCGGGGCGCTATGCGCGCGACTCGCTCTTACTGGGAAAGTGCTTACAGAGATACTCCAGTTCTTGCGGGCCGAGGCGCGCATTGAAGTGTTAGGTGGCGCCGGCAAAGAAGCTGCTTCGCTGCGCTACAACCTTACTGACCGTGGACGGCAGGCAGCCATAGACTCTCTGTCACGAAGCGGTTACGTCGGCCCTGCTCCGATACCTTTGCACATTTACAATAGCGTAGTTCGCACACAGACCATTCATCAGGGTGCAGTATCACGTGATGAGATGAAGAACGCCTTCAGCGACGTGGTTGTTCGCGACTCCGTTTTGGACCAGCTTGGCGCATCCATGAACTCAGGGCGCGCCGTGTTCATATACGGCCATGCGGGCACCGGTAAGACATACATCACCCAACGATTGTCCCGACTTTTTCACGACGAAGTACTGATTCCACACGCCATTGCGGTAAATGACTCCGTCATCGCGGTCTTCGATCCTGTGCTGCACAAAAAGCTTGATCGAGACAGCCTTAAGCTCAGTGACGATCTGGTATTTCGCGAGCGCTATGATGAACGGTGGGTACCTTGCGAACGCCCCGTTCTTATTAGCGGCGGCGAACTAACTGGCGACATGCTCGAAATTCAGCTCGAGCCCCTGGTGAAAGAATATCGCGCCCCGTTACAACTCAAAGCCAACAACGGCATTTTCATTATCGATGATATGGGCCGACAAAGAGTTTCACCAGAAGAGGTATTCAATCGCTGGATTGTTCCTCTTGAGGAAAAGCTTGATTACCTAAGCCTTGGTTCAGGACGACATTTCAGCGTGCCATTTGACCTTGTGCTGGTATTTTCTACCAACCTTAACCCTACCGACCTTGCCGATGAGGCCTTCTTACGTCGCATAGGCTTCAAGATTCGTTTCGACCCCTTAAACGTGGACGAGTACCACAGTATTTGGAAAGAACAGTGCGCAAAAGACGGCATTGTTTGTCCGCCTGGGGTTTTCGACTTTGTTGTAGATGAACTTCATCGCCGAAACAGCACGCCCCTCTTACCTTGTCATCCACGCGACCTGCTTGGAATGGCCACTGATTATCTCGACTACAACGGCAAGCCGCGAATGCTCAGTAACGAAAGCATGAGTTGGGCGTGGGATAACTATTTCGTATCGCTTCGACAACCGTCGGATCCTACTACTATCGAACCACAGGTAAATTTAAATGATTAAGC
>CAZSYU010000106.1:12110-13953 GCA_964611345.1 uncultured Pseudomonadales bacterium | reverse complement strand
GTCCAAGTGTGTCGGTGTAGGCATACGCCTCGCGCAGAAACTCCGGCAGCGCGGTGGGGTCATTGTTGCCTTCAAGCGCGGTGAGGTGATCAAAATACGCGTTCTGGTGAGCGATAAAGCCTCGCGGATCTGTTACCTCAGGATGGGGATAGCCCGCACCAAGGTGATGAATAGTCAGCCCGTTGGCCTCGGCAGTCGCTCGCAGATTAGGCAAGGAAGCCGACATTTTCCGGGTAACCGACACCTCCTGCAGGCGCAGGTGCTCAGCATTTAGTGACACGCGACTTGGAATATTCATCGGCTTTTCCGCTAAACTCTGTCAAAATTATGCACATAAGCACCAGACTTTGCGTGAATTCTACTTATTGAAGCCCGCCAATCACTCTGGTCCCAACTAGGGTAGCCGACCCAACATGCTGATGCGACCACGCCGTACTGCTCAAATTTCTTGCCGTTCTTTGTTTCGCCGCACGTTGTTCGCATGCTCTCTGCTGCTCGGTGTGCAAACCACCTACGGCTCCGAGGACGGGCTCCAGCCAGCTGATGAATCTGGGCTTGCAACCTCAGACGCAACCACCGAGGTTACCCTCAAAGAAGATATTCCTGTCGCCCCCAACATGGATCTGGCCGCCCCCCAACCGGAAGGCATAGAAGCCTCCCTGGAGACTCAGATAGAGGCTCAGAAGGAGGACACCACGAGCGACTCCAAACCTGCGCCGGCAGGGACTTCGTTTGTCATGTTCGGTACCGAAGTACCACCCGCGACCTCAACCCGCCTGGCCTGGAGCCCGGAACAATCTTTGGATGGGCTGGCTGCGTCGGTGCCTGTACTGGTGGTCAATGGTGCCCAGCCAGGCCCGGTACTCTGTGTGACGGCTGCGGTACACGGCGATGAATTAAACGGCATAGAAATGGTGCGCAGCCTGCTCTACAACATCGAGCCGACTAAACTGCGCGGCACTGTGGTTGGTGTGCCCATCGTTAATCTCGACGGCTTTCGCAGAAACTCGCGCTATCTAACCGACCGCCGCGATCTAAACCGGTTCTTCCCCGGCAACCCGCGCGGCAGCTCGGCCTCACGAATTGCCTACGAGTTTTTCAACAAGGTCATTCTCAACTGCGAAATACTCGTCGATTTGCACACCGGATCATTTCATCGCACCAATTTGCCGCAGCTCCGCGCCAACTTGAAAAACGACGACGTGCGCGAGTTGGCCGAAGGATTTGGCGACATGGTTATCCTGCATTCTGCGGGTTCCAAGGGCACGTTGCGGCGTGCAGCCACCGAGTACGGCATACCCTCAGTAACGCTTGAGGCTGGCGAGCCACTGCGCCTGCAAAAGAAAGCGGTTGAGCGGGGTGTTAAGGGTCTGCGCTATTTGCTCGCTCACAAGAAGATGTACGGCAAACGCAACAGCCGGTTTGTGCGCGAGCCACATTACTACAAGAGCACCTGGATCAGAGCCGACCAGGCCGGAATACTGTTCTCAAAAGTGAGTCTTGGCGAGCGCGTAAAGCCAGGTGAAGTACTGGGCACCATCACCGACCCAATAACCAACGTTCGAACCGAGATCACGTCGCCGTATACCGGGCGAGTTCTGGGTATGGCCCTAGACCAGGTACTGATGCCCGGTTTCGCAGCCTTTCGTATTGGCATTCAAACCTCAGAAGAAGAAGTGAAAGGCACAATTCCTGCCCCCAAGAAAACAGCGCGAGTAAGCATTGCACGCCCGACGCTGAACGCGCGGGAGCTGGCAGACGAACTGCGCTCAGAGTTGCCACCAACCACCATCCCCACGGCGGAACCAGTTGCTGACGACCCCGTTGCCGAAGAAGAATAGCC
>CAZSYU010000106.1:0-12010 GCA_964611345.1 uncultured Pseudomonadales bacterium | reverse complement strand
GCCGAAGAAGAATAGCCAAACCACAACGCGTCCTAGAGCTCGGCCAACAGCCCGCCATAGCGATTGAGATCACGCTGTCGATCACGCCAGTCGGGTTGATGCTTGTCCATCAAGCCCTGGAAACGCTTGCCGTGATTCATATGCTTGAGGTGACACAGCTCATGCACCAACACATAGTCCACCAGATTCTGCGGTAGCTTCACCATGTGCGTGTTCAGCGCGAGATGCCCAGACTCATTGCAACTGCCCCACTGTGAACGCATAAAGCGCACATGCCACTCGGGCACGTCGGGCACCCAGTCAATCTCGCTGCACAGTCGCTCGAGCCTCTGCTCAAACAACACCTTGGCTTCGCTGACCTGCCAACTGCGTACCAAGCGCCGTATGAGCGGCTCCGGGTTGTGCAGTTCGCCCGGCAAATACAGACGCAAGGCACCCGACTCATGGGCCTCGGCGCGCGGCCGTGTGGTGCCATCAAAGCACACGCGCAGCTGCAGAGGTTCGCCCTGATGCAACACCAGCTCACCGTGCTGGTACGCTGGGGGCCGAAAGGCTGGACTTTCTTCAGCCACGCGCTGCAAGCGATACGCAAACCAGCGCTCGTGGGCACTCACCATCGCTTGCAGTTCTTCGAGAGTCGTTCGCGGGGGAGCTTCCAGGCGCACCCGATCAGCGGCCTCAAAGTTGATGCCAATGCGCGACTTGCGCCGCTTCATGATTTGCACTTCAAAAGTGATTGGCCGCTCGTGAATATCTTGCACAAACTCCACGTGCTAGTCGTCCTCGCGACGCAAATCGATGGCCACCGAGCCATCGCCGTCCATCCTCGCACTGATTTGCATGGGCCGACAGCACACCTGGCAATCCTCAATGTAATCCTGTTCGTCCGCTCCCTCGTCAACGACCAGCTGCACAGGTTCACCGCAATACGGACAGCTCGAGCCGACCAGGGAGGTGCCAAATACCATTAGCGCACCATCACATTGCCGCCATCGATAATCAGCGCCTGGCCGGTCATGTAGCTGGCTGCACGCGAGGCCAAAAACACACCCACGCCGCGCAACTCTTCCGGCTCACCAAAGCGGTCGAGCGTAATGCCTTCTGCCGGCTTGTCCTTGCCGTCTTCGTCTTGCCACAGCACCTGGGCAAAATCGGTTTTAAACACACCGGGACACAGGGCGTTGATACGAATGTTGTCCTTGCCGTATTCAGCGGCAAGATTACGCACCAGGGCCAAATCTGCGGCCTTCGATATGGAGTAGGCGCCCAGATGGGTGGAGGGCATGAAGGCGCCATTTGATGAGGTGATCACAATGACGCCATCCCGCTTTTTCACCATGTCAGGTAACACCATGTGTGCCAGCCAGTGGTTCGACTTAACATTGGTGGCCATGGTTTTATCGAATGCCCAGTCGGGTATCTCGCTGGACGGCCCATAAAACGGGTTTACCCCGGCGTTGGCCATCAAGATATCGATCTCGCCATAGGTTTTGTGCGTGGTTTCAACGAGCGCTTCCAGTTGATCCTTATGGCCGATGTTGCATGCCACCCCAATCGCTCGCTGCTCCCCCACAAGCTCATTAATGGCGGCCGCTGTCTCGTCACAGACGTCTTGCTTGCGGCTGGAAATCACCACGTTGGCACCGGCGATGGCGAGCCCTTCTGCCAAAGAACGGCCCATGCCCTTACTTGAACCTGTAGTCAGTGCCACTTTTCCGGTTAAATCGAATAGCGTTGGCTTGCTCATTGGTCTTACACTCCCCTTTTTCGAAATTATGCCATAGCCATGACCACCCAAGTGCCCGATCGATTCGGCAGCGAAACCAGCATTCCCGACGAGGCCTTGCGACTGAGCTTTGTGCACAGCAGCGGGCCCGGGGGCCAGCACGTCAACAAGGTCGCCACTGCAGTCGAATTACGACTGCACGTTGGTCGCAGCGGTTTACATCCCGCGGTTGCTGACCGTTTGCGCGTACTCGCGGGTCAGCGCCTGAACAATCGTGATGAGGTGATCATTTTCGCACAAGAGTCCCGCAGCCAGTTGCGCAATCGCGGTGCCGCATTGTTGCGCCTGGGAGAGTTAATCCGCCAGGCCAAGGTTCGCCCCAAGCGCCGGGTAGCCACTCGGCCGAGCAAAGGCGCACAGCGCCGGCGCATAGAAAACAAGAAACGGCGCGGCTCAATCAAGGCGCAACGCTCCAAACCAAAACTGGATTAAAAAAGCTGGATTAAGGCGCTGCGAGCCATATGCAACTGGCGCACTCAGGGTCTGCGATGGCAGCGTCTGCAGCGCTCTGATACTGCGGCTCGCTAAAGCGCTCGACACGATCGTCACCCGTCTCACCACTCGCTGCAGCCCCGGCCATGACCTTTGCCTTCCAACTGTGGTCAGCATTCCACTCAAACGGCAACGCTGTAATCTCACCCCGACCAGAGGTTGCAAACACAGCCAGCGCCGCTCGTATAATCTCAATCTGCTCGGCTAAATCATTGGGCCGTCCAGCGGTATGTCCAAGCGGAAAGTCCAGAAAGGCTGCGCGTGGCGGGTTAACTGAGGCAGTTATGGAGTGGGCGCTCGTCATACTCAGGGTGGGAATGCCCTGGGCTTCAAGGTGTCTGGCGATCAGTCCAACGGACTGATGACAGACGGGTCAGACCGGTACCAGCAACACAACATCCACTTCGTCGCGGACAAAGCGTTGTGCAAGCTCCGGTGCAATCTGTTCACGCACTTTTCGGGCGGAGTAAATGCCGCCCATAAACGTATACGCGTTCTTACTCAACTCACCAAGCTCACCTTGCGCCACCAATGCATTCAACGCAGCCAATGGCAATACCACATTAGGGTCGCGCCGGGCATCGGTTAGATCATAGGCAAAGTGGGTGGCGCGCAGCTCACCGGCTTTAGTCGCACTGTCGATCACCCGCAAACTAATGTCGTCTTTATAATGGAACGCCACCTGCCCCGACCGGTACACGCCGCCAGAACTCACCAGTCCCAGCCGGCACTCGCTCAGCGGCTTGGGCAGTTCTACAAAGGGTGGAGGCTGGGTTTCTTTCACCCACGCGTAGGGTGCGTAACCAAGCGCTGCGTACTGATCACGTGTGCGCTTTATATGATCAACCGGTGGGCTGTTCATTACATAGCGTCCACGAGGTTGCGCAATCGATCACACTCTTTAATCTTCTCCGCAGGCGTCTCACCCATGAACGAGACATTCAATGAAGTAACCCCAGACTCTTTCAAGGCATGCAGCCGATCGGTAACAAACTCGGGCTCACCCACCAGCGAGTTTGCTGCCAGATAACTGTCCGGAATGGCTGCCTCGGCGGCGTCCTTCTCGCCGGCTAGAAACAGGTTCTGAATTTCTTCAGCTTCGGCCTCGTAGCCTGACTTGCAGAAGATGTCGTTGTAGAAGTTTTTCTGCCGTGCACCCATGCCACCCACATAGAGGGCGATCTGTGGTCGCGCCAAGTCGCGCATTTTCTCGCGGTTTTTGCCAATAGATACAGCGCCACCGGCGTAGACATCAAGGGGGCCACGGGCCGGGTCACGCTTTGCATTTCCCGCTGCGAGCGCTGCTCCCCACACGTCACCGGCGGCCTCTGCGGTATAAAACGCCGGCAACCAGGCATCTGCCAGTTCGGCCGTGGCTTCAACACTCTTGGCACCCAGAGTTGCAAGCGCAATGGGAATCTCGTCGCGCACGGGGTGATTGATTAGCTTCAGCGGTTTAGCCAGCCCAGTACCTTTGTCCTGGCCAAGTGGCACCTCATATTTTTTACCCGTGTGCCGCACCTTTTCGCGCCGCCACACCTGCCGACAAATCTCGATGGTTTCACGCAGCCGAGCCAGCGGTGCATCGTAAGGCACGCCGTGAAAGCCCTCGATCACCTGCGGCCCGGAGGCACCAAGTCCGAGCATGGCCCGGCCATCTGAAAGATAATCAAGACCTGCTGCCGTCATGGCCAGCAGCGAAGGCGTACGCGTAAAGACGGGTAAAATACCGGAGGCTATGGTTACTCGTTCGGTGTTGGCAGCGATATAACCCATAGCGGTGGGCGCATCAAACGAGTAGGCCTCGGGCATCCATATCACATCGAGCCCCGCCTTTTCATACTCCTGCAGTTCGGCAACCCGTTCTTTCAGGCCTCCGGCATAGCTCAACAACATCGAGATTTTCACAACACACTCCCCGGTTTATTTACTTTTTACTGACTTGTTGCAGAAATACTACCCAACCTCAGCACTCTTTGCTCATGTCTTACCTCTCGCTTGCATTCGCCCGCCATTGGGACATACTCCAGCTACCTTGTTAGATAGAAAGGAGGTGATCAGTGATATCTATTGCGAACCGTTTAACCGGCGGGTACACCTACTAAGAACCCGGTTCTCGTAGGTTCCCAGTTTTTTGCCACGCAGTGTCGCGAGACATCCGGGGCATAAAAAGCCGGGCATACGAAAGCAATTAAAAGGGCTGGTCAGTTTCTGACCGGCCCTTTTTCTATTTACTCTCTCTATTTTGTAACTAGCGCTAGCGTGCTAAGCAGCCTCAGTCTTCGAAGCAGTCTCAGTCTTCAACGCCTCCCCAGCGGGGACGTCTCGCTCGCGCCCAGCGCGGCGCCAGAACAAAACGGCCAACGACACTACCACCGCAATACCCATATAGCTGAACCGATCTTGCAGCGGGTTTTGCAGCTGCGTGAGCAGCACAAACTGCGCGCCGACGTAGGTCAGTACATAGATCAACCCGATCCCCAGCGACTCGCGGCGCATGAAGCGGCCAAACAGCAGACCAATGATCACACCGGCGATGAGGGTCCCCGGCAAAACGTTGAATAGGAAATAACTGCCGGTGGCATCCACGCTCGCCGGCCAGGCTCCCATGATGGATACGGCCAATAGGTCAGTCAGAGCAACACTGAGCAGCCCCGCAAGAATCAGCATGACAATAGAGACGATAAGCATAAGAAGCACCGGTGTAAGAAGGCAGGAAACGAGGCGTTGGAACCCCACTGTGCCATATTAGATACTTCCATGTGAAACTAGCACGACAAAAAGACACCTTGGGAGGGGTTGTGATGCCTGTACGGTCACTGTTGGTCGCCAACCGCGGCGAGATCGCGGTGCGCATTGTGCGCGCTGCTCGCGAACTGGGCATGCGCACCGTCGCCATATATTCCGCGGACGATGCTGACAGCATGCATGTGAGCGTGGCCGACGATTTTGTCCCCCTCGACGCTCGGGGCGCGCGCGCTTATCTGGATGCCGCACAGATTGTCCGTGTTGCACGCGCTACCGGCTGCGATGCCGTGCATCCAGGTTACGGTTTTCTGGCCGAGAACGCAGACTTTGCGGCGCGCTGTGAACGTGCCGGCCTTACCTTTGTGGGCCCAAGGTCCGAAACCTTGGCCCTGTTTGGTGACAAGCTCAAGGCACGGGCGCTGGCACAGGAGTGCAAGGTACCGCTGTTGCAGGGCACCAACGGGGCAACCAGCCTTGCCGATGCCCAGCAGTTTCTCGCCCAGCTTAACGGCGCCGGTGCAATGTTGAAGGCCGTCGCCGGTGGTGGTGGTCGCGGCATGCGGGTGGTTAACAGTAGCGCCGAGCTCGATGACGCCTACCCCCGCTGTCAGTCCGAGGCCGAGATGGGGTTCGGCAACCCTGACCTGTACATCGAAGAATACCTGCCCGCCGCTCGGCATCTCGAGATTCAGGTGCTTGGTGACGGCGACCAGGTGGTGCACGCCTTTGAACGGGAATGCAGCTTGCAACGGCGCCATCAAAAACTGATTGAGGTCGCACCCAGCCCCACTCTGAGTGCGAACATGCGTGACAAGCTCTGTGCGGCCGCACTCGCTATGGCAAGTGCGGGCAACTACCGCAGCCTTGGCACCTTCGAGTTTCTGCTTGACGCCAACGCGCCCGACGAACGGTTTGTGTTTTTGGAAGCAAACGCAAGGCTGCAGGTGGAACACACGGTCACCGAAGAAGTGACCGGTATTGACCTGGTGCAAACCCAGCTGTTGCTCGCGGGTGGCAATAGTCTCGACGAACTCGGGCTCATACCCGCAGGCTCGCCAACCCCACAACCAACTCTACAGAGTAAAAGTGCCGCCTGCGCGGCACCACGTGGGCACGCTATTCAGCTGCGAATAAACACTGAAACCATGGCGGCAGATGGGAGTACCAAACCCACTGGTGGCACGTTGACAGTGTTTGAACCCCCTGGCGGGCCGGGTTTGCGCTGCGACAGCTATGCACGAGCCGGTTACAAGACCAATCCCAACTTCGACTCACTACTCGCGAAGCTCATCGTGCACTCCAAAGCCCCCGACTACCTCGCTGTCGTCCGCAAGGCCGCACGCGCGCTGGAAGATCTGCGCATTGAGGGCGTGGTAACCAATCGAGAGTTCTTGCAACGACTGGTGAACCATAGTGATTTTGTGCTGGGCGATCAGACCACCCGTTTCATTGAGGACAATCTTGCCAACCTGCTCGCCGCCGAGGAAACGGCTTCTGACCCCGCAGAGAAAACTCTGGCAGGCGCGCAGGTCAGCAACGACCCACTGGCTGTCTTGCAATACGGTCACGGTGGTCCGAGCGGCGGCGCAGCCGGTCCCACCCAACTGGAACTGGTTGACGAAGTATTACCGGAAGGTGTCGCCGCCATTAAGGCACCGATGCAAGGCACGCTGATCAGCTTTGACGTGGAGCCCGGCAGCGAGGTGTTTATTGGTCAGCCCGTGCTCGTTATGGAAGCGATGAAGATGGAGCACGTGGTCACCGCGACCGCCAGTGGCACCGTACAGCGACTTGGGGTTGAACCTGGCGACGCTGTTTTCGAAGGCCATCCGCTTTTGTACCTGAGCGAGGGCAATGTCGCGGCACGCGATGTTGCGCAGAGTGCCGAGCAAGACCTGGACCACATTCGTGCTGACCTGCAGGAAGTCTATGACCGGCATGCCGCCGGTAAAGACAGCTCGCGCCCCGAGGCAGTGGCGAAGCGCCACGGTCGCGGCAATCGTACAGCGCGCGAGAACGTCGATGACCTGTGTGATCCCGGCACTTTTGTGGAATACGGTACCACCGTGATCGCCGCGCAACGCAGACGCCGCAGCATCGATGATCTAATAAAAAACACCAGCGGCGATGGCATGGTGTGCGGCCTCGGCCACATCAACGGCGAGCTATTTCCCGACACCGAATCCCGCGCCATGATCATGAGTTACGACTACATGGTGCTGGCTGGCACCCAGGGCGCGAAGAATCATCAGAAAAAAGACCGCATGTTTGAGGTTGCCGAACAATACAGACTGCCCACCGTACTGTATGCGGAGGGCGGCGGTGGTCGCCCCGGTGACACCGACACTTCCGGCGTTGCTGGTCTTGACTGCTGGGCGTTTACCTACTTCGCGCGCCTGTCGGGCCTGGTGCCAATGATTGGCATCACTAACGGCCGCTGCTTTGCTGGCAACGCCGTACTGCTCGCCTGCTGTGACGTGATTATTGCCACCGAGGGTTCCAACATTGGCATTGGTGGGCCCGCCATGATCGAAGGCGGCGGGCTTGGTGTATTTGCGCCCGAAGAAGTTGGCCCGATGGACGTGCAGGTGCCAAACGGGGTGGTCGATATAGCGGTCAAAGATGAGGCCGAAGCCACGGCGGTGGCCAAAAAATATCTGAGTTATTTTCAGGGCCCTACCACCAAGTGGGAAGCGCCAGATGCACGCAAACTGCGTTTCGCGGTACCCGAAAACAGGCTACGTTACTACGACATGCGCGACGTCATCAGCGGCATCGCCGACATCGATTCTGTGCTTGAGATTCGTGAACACTGGGGCGATGGCATGATCACCTCCTTTGCTCGCATTGAAGGCCGCCCACTCGGCATCATCGCCAACAACCCCGGCCACCTCGCCGGCGCCGTTGACGCCGAGGGCGCCGACAAGGGCACCCGCTTTATGCAACTGTGCGACGCCTTTGATATTCCCATCCTGTTTCTGTGCGACTGCCCGGGAATTATGGTTGGGCCTGAGTCTGAACGCACCGCACTGGTACGCCACGCCGGTCGCATGTTTGTGACTGGCGCCAATATCGATGTGCCCTTCTTTACCATTGTTACGCGCAAGGCCTACGGTTTGGGTGCCCAGGCGATGGCGGGCGGCAGCTTCAAGGCGCCCCTGTTCTGCGTAAGCTGGCCGACGGGCGAGTTTGGTGGCATGGGGCTTGAAGGCGCGGTTAAACTTGGTTATCGCAAAGAACTCGAAGCCATCGAAGATCCGACCGAGCGCGTTGCCGCCTACGACGAAATGGTGGCCAACATGTACGAACGCGGCAAGGCGGCCAATGCAGCATCGCACTTCGAATTCGACGACGTGATTGATCCCGCCGACTCCCGACACTGGATCATGGGTGCGCTGCGCTCAGTGCCACCCAGTCCGCCACGAACGCACAAGAAACGACCGAACGTCGATACCTGGTAGTTGCGCGGAAGCGCTTCTAGTTGCGCGGCAGCTGTTCTAGTTGCGCGGCAGCGCTGGCCGCGAAACAGGAAACTGTTGCCGGATGCGCGCCATCTCAAGCAGCGCGTCCATCGTTGGGTGTGCGGCCATCTCGGTGAGCTGCATTTCAGTGATGCGCATCAAGCCAAGCTCGCCGGCGGTAAATTTGGCCAGCGCATCCTGCGGCGTGATCCACAGACTGTCGACCGTTTCAATGTGATCGTGCTCGCCGGTTTGGCCCGCGGGCGCCTCCGCAATGAAAAACCGCGTGTCGAAGCGGCGTGGCCGACCGGGGGGCGTGACAACCCGGTTGTAGTAATGAATGCGATCAACGGCCAGAGTCAGGTTTTGCTGCGTACAAATGTCGTGCAGCGACAGTTCATTATTGTGCAGAGGCTCTCGCAGGGCAGCAAACCTCTCGGCACTGGCCGCGTCGGCGAACGCCAGATAATCACCCGCCGCGTCGTAGGCGAGCAGCAACCCTGCCTCTTCAAAACTCTCGCGAATACCGGCCACCCAGTAACCCAGATGATCGTACCCCAAGGCCTTGGCCTGGGCGGCCTGAACCTCGGCAGGACCGGTGCAAACCTGCGCGTATTTATTGAAATGGTCTTCTGGATCAACCCGCCCGCCTGGGAACACATACATGCCACCGGCAAACGCAGCCTTGGAGGTACGCCTGAGCATGAAAATCTCGAACCCGGATGGCTTTGCCGGGCGAACGAGAATAACCGTGGCAGCCGGCTTGATAGGTTGAATGTTCAGAGATTTTGGTTCCACTAAAGCGCTCACAGACTGATAAAACTAAAAGCCATAACTAACAGCAGTGCCGGGGCAAGCAACAACAGATAGCAAACACCCAGCACAACGAAGCGCCAGATCAGCGGCCATCCGGCCTGAATACTGGCACCCGGAAACCCTGTGTAGTAGTGCCGCATGGCAAGGTAGGTATAAACACCAAGATAGCCAATGGCCAACAATCTGGCCACTGGCTTAAGCAGATCCAAAAAACCTTCCTCGGCGGATGGCAACAGAAAGCTGGCACTGAAGATCAAAAACGCAAGCACGTGCAGATACAACGCGAACACCAGATGCTCTGCATAGAACCGGCCACTGGAGAAAAACAACAGCTTCAACAACAACGCATAAAAAGGCAGTAGCACAAACATTGCGAGCGGCAGGTTCTCAATAATGTTGTTGAAGTACCCCGGCACATCGTCGGCCAGCGCAAGCAAATTCTCGATGCCCTGCTTATACAACCAGCCTGGCTCTTCGCCACGTTGCTCAAGGGTATCCAGCCGCTGTACAAGCGCGGCAACTACCTCGTGGTTAACCGCTCTGTAGGGGGCAGCTAACAGGCCATCAAGCCTGGCCCTGTCGCGATCATTCAGAAAGGGATACAGGGCCTGCGGATCTGCGCGCACGTTGACGGTCCTAATAGTGGCATCGACACTCTCCAGCGGCACATCATCATCCAACTCAAGCTGGACGTTAAGGTCAGTACGCTGCCGCAGATCGAGCAGATTGTTACCACCCACCACTGCCAACAGGAAGAAAAACAACAGACTGGAAAACAAATACATTCGGACGGGCGAAACATAGCTCGCACGCTGATTGTTCGAGAACGCCTGTGCCAGCCTTCCGGGGCGCCCAAACAAAGTTCGCAGTGTACGCACCAGGCGACCATCCAGATCAAAGGCTTCCGCCAGAAAGTCGCGCACCAGACGCCACAGCGAGACTCGGTAGCTACGCACAGACTGACCACAGCTTGCACAGAATTTGTCGCGGACCTCTGCCTTACAATTGGCGCAGGAAGTCACTGGGTGCGGGGCTGAAACCGCACCGGCATGCGTTGCGGTCCGGAAATAAAGTTAGAGGGCAACCACACCGGGGCCGCCGCGATCGCCAGCTCATCCAGACGAGTTATCACCTCGGTAAGCATGGCATCTATCTCTGCCCGCGCGATGTGCTGGCCCAGACACACGTGAGTGCCGTGACCAAAGGCCAGATGGCGCACTGGCTTGCGGTAAATATCAAACCTGTCGGGATCTTCAAACTCAGCGGCGTCACGATTAGCGGAGCCGAAGTACATAATCACCTTGTCGCCCGCCTTGATGGATTTACCTCCAAGCTCAACGTCTTCGGTGGCGGTACGGCGCATGTAGGTCACCGGGCTCACCCAGCGCAGCAATTCATCACGCGCAGCCGGTATGAGCAACGGATCTTCCCGGAGTGCCGCTAATTGCTCGGGATGCTGCAAGAGCGCCAGCACTCCACCCGCCAGCAGGTTCCGCGTGGTGTCGCCGCCAGCATCAACCAACAGCATAAAAAACAACTGAAAATCGAGCAGATCAAGCCGCTGCCCATCGACCTCTGCCTGAATGAGCTGACTGGCAAGGTCAGTACCAGGGGTCGCACTCTTTGCTTCGAAGACACGCTGCGCATAACCAAACATACTCATAATGGCCTGTGTCTGGGCGCCTTCGGGCAGCACTTCCTCCGAGGTATGAATGATCTCGGTGAGTTCATACAGCTTGCGGCCATCAGCCAGCGGCAAGCCCATTAACTCGGCAATCACCAACGACGGCATTTCGCCCGCGATGTCGGCCACAAAGTCGCATTCGCCACGCTCGATAACAGCGTCGATTATCTGCTTCGCAAGTTCTTGCAGTCGCGGCACCAGCGCAGCGGCAGAACCAGGCATAAACTCGCGACTGATGAGCTTGCGATAGCTGGTGTGCAACGGCGGATCCATCATCAGCATCATCTGCCGCGGATTATCTGGATCCCCAAGTGTGGGTGAATCGGCGGGCGGATCGTCAATCATTACAGTGGGCTGCGAACTGAAGCGCTGCGCATCATGCCCAATGGCGAACACATCTGCGTAGCGGGTAATCACCCAGAAGCCCGGCCCATCCACCTCTGCGTGCCAGTACACCGGGTCATTGGCTCGCAACCAGGCGTATTGGGCAAAGGGATGACCGGCAGAAAAGGAGGCCGGCGATACCAGGTCGATGTGCATTTGTGCCCTCCACACAAAACAACACCCTGGCGGGGAATCACCAGGAGAGGCTGTGCACTGTAGCAGTATCGCGGGCGCTATCTCGACTATTTCGCTGCTGAGGGAGAGGCTGGGAGAAGCGCTGGGAGTAGGGTTGAGGCTGGGGTTTGCGCAATGTTCGAACCCGGCGCAGGCGGCTGTTTTCGAACCGCAACAGCCGTTCAAACTTGTTGTTGCCGAAGCGGTAAATCCACTCATCGACATAGATTGCAACGTTCGGCTGCAGAAATTCGATGCGACTGAACTGGGCAACCGGCGCTCCACAGAGCTGACTCACCTCGTACATGTGCGCCCCGCGTTGCAATAGCGCTCTATCACAGCGCAATGATTCCGCTCGAGCCGGGACAGAGCCCAGCAGGGTTGCCATCACGACTGCGGTTACCCAACAGATTGCAAGCGCCTTAGGAGCCATAGGCCTACTCACAATCTAACCCCACTATATAC
>CAZSYU010000105.1:0-14020 GCA_964611345.1 uncultured Pseudomonadales bacterium | reverse complement strand
GTTACCGAACGTACTACAGGATTTGTCTATGCAGTCATCGAGTCGAGCCTGAGCTATCAGGGTCGCTCGCGCAGCTCAGGCGAAGCCGTTGACGATAGTGGTTGGCAGTGGTTCTTGATACCCGGAGTGCAATACGTGCGGCAACGCTGGATTGCCGATCTGGCGGTAAAAATACCGGTTGCAACGGATCTCGATGCAGAAGCTTTGCGAACAGATTACAGCGTGTTTGCGAGTGTACGGATTAACTTTTAGAGAGTAGTTGAGAGTTTGGCATGAAGATAAACTTATTTTGGCGTCGATGCGGTTTGTTCGCCGCGTTGTGGATAGTCAGTTTCACTTCGGCAGCAGATCATCTAATAGATCAAAGGCATCAATATGACATTCGCGTTGATGGTATGACCTGCCCATTTTGTGTTGCTACGTCGCGCAGAGCACTTGAAAAAATTGCCGGGGTTCAGGACGTCGCTGTGGATCTCGAGCGCGGCGAGATATCCGTCTGTGCTGATAATCAAGTGGCGTTTACAGAGCATCAGCTGAAGCGACTCTTCGCAAGCAAAGGCTTCACGTTTCGCTCTTTTACGACCACACCGCAGTGTTCTATTGTTGATCAGCCTCACTTACCCTCTTCTGCAGAGCACTCTCAGCCTCATGATCACAGCCACGGCGGGTATGAGACTGGACATAGCAAAGAGCATCACTAACTAGATTCCTTCATGTTTAATGCAGAAGTGAAAACAGAGCGGTCGAGCACTACTCGACTCGATCGTAATCGTTGGGGTTGGTTGATCCTGTTTGGCTCGTCGACGACCTTAGTCTGCTGTGCGCTACCCATCGTGCTGGTAACGCTTGGATTGGGTTCAGTCTCTGCGGCGCTGTTTGCCAATCTGCCTTTTTTAACCGTGCTTGCCCAGCAGAAATTGTGGTTGTTCTCAGGCAGTTTCGTCGCATTGGCCGGTGGTGGATGGGCATTGTTTCATCGGGCTCGCGCCTGCCCTCTAGATCCACAACTCGCGCGTGAATGCGAACGCTCGCACTATTGGAATACGCGGCTTTGGTGGCTATCTGTTGTGATCTGGGTGATTGGATTCATTGCAGCCTACGGCGCGCTGCCGCTTTGGCAATGGTTGAATAGCTGATTGCTTTGCAACCTAGTTGAGAGCCAATTCATCCAGAATAGGGCAGTCTGGGTCCCCATCACCCTGGCAGGCATTAACGAGCTGACTAAGCCTGCTGTGCATGGCCTTCAACTCGGTAATTTTCTCAGTAATATGCGTCAGATGATCAATGGCTAATTGTTTAACATCGGCACTTGCGCGAGCACCGTCTTCCTGGAGTTGCAGCAAGCCACGGCAAGCATCCAGTCCGAAGCCAAGGGCCCGGGCACGCGAAATAAAACGCAATTGCTCAAGTTGGGGGTTTGAGTAGGTACGGTATCCATTGCTGGTACGGTCGGCGGTGACCAGACCGATTTCCTCGTAGTAGCGCAATGTTTTGGTGGACAAACTACACGCTTTTGCGACTTCACCGATTTTCATATTAAGCTCCTTACCTGCTCCCTTGGCGCATAATAGCGCAACCGTTTTTGGCATGTGGGCGATTGTTTGGCAGCCTTACGCACTAAACCGTTGTCGCCACCTTTTTGACACCGAGGGCGCCAGAAAAGACGTAGAATCGCCCAAACTGCCAGCATTGGCGGTAGCTGATTTCGGTTGAGATTACTGAAGTGATCGTTTTGGGAGCAAATGGATGAATTTTGGTTATTTGACTCTGGGTATTTTGACCTTGCTGCAAGCACTGTCTCGACGGGCACTGGCGCTGACGTTTGCACTAGTGCTCGCGGGTGTCGTGTCAACGTCTGATGCAGCGGTTGCAGCGGATGCGAAAAGCAGCTCCGAATACAAGACATTTAGCGCCGACGACGTTTTCAACCTGGAGTATGCGGCTGATCCACAAATTTCCCCGGATGGCAAAACAATTGTCTACGCGCGTCGAAGCATGGATCGCAAGCATGACCGCGCAACGGGCACGCTCTGGATTATTGATGTGGCGAGTGGCACCCATCGACCGTTGTTGCAGGATGAGACTGTCAATTCAGGCCCTCGCTTCTCGAGCGATGGCAAACGCCTGGTGTATCTTGCAAATAGTGCTGGCAAATCGGTATTGCGAGTCTTGCATCTGGATACTTCACGAAGCTTTGCATTGGCGCAGTTCGAGCAGGCTCCGGGTGCGCCGGTGTGGTCACCAGACGGCACCCAGATAGCGTTTAGCATGTTTGTCCCTGCAAAGCCTGCGATGGGCTTCGCGGAGCCAGTGAAGCCGCCGAAGGGAGCCGAGTGGTCTAAGCCCGTTAGAGTTTTCGACAAGCTGCAATTTCGCTTTGATGGCCGCGGCTATCTGGAGAAGGGTGCAAGTCACGTATTTGTGGTTCCCGCCGAGGGCGGCTCACCGCGGCAGATCACCAGCGGCGACGCACCCTTTCAGTTACCGGCCTGGCTCGACGACAACACGTTGTTGGTAGTTGGCAATGACGACCCAGGTCGGGAGCTCGATCCAATCGAGTCTGAAATCTATCGAGTAGATATCCGTACAGGTGAACGCGCACTGCTGATCAGTCGGGATGGTCCAGACTTTGCGCCCGTGGTCTCGCCCAACGGCAACTCCATCGCTTACCTCGGCCACGACGATAACCGCCTCGCTCATGAGCAAATGGATCTCTACGTCGCCAACAGTGACGGCAGCAATCCACGCAACTTAAGCGCTGACTACGATCGTGGTGTGAACGCTCTGGCCTGGCGCGGTGATGGCAAAGCGATCATTGCCATGGCGGAGACCGATGGCGAACTGTCGCTGTTGTCGTTTCCACTTCGTGGAGCACCGACAGTGCTCACTGACGAAGTCGGTGGTACTTCTATTGGTCGGCCCTACGCGGGCGGTAGCTTCTCAGTTGCTGCCAATAGCGGTTCGAGGCCGGCTCTTGCGTTCAACGTTGGCAGTAGCAGCCGTCCCGCGGAAGTTGGCTACCTGCGTAGTGCTGGCAAGACTAAAGTGCTTACCAGGCTCAACGAAGATGCACTAGCACATCTGGACATGGCCGTTGTCGAAGAATTTAGTGTCAAGTCGAGTCATGATCAGCGCGATATCGAGGCCTGGGTTGCATTGCCCCCAGGTTTCAAAGCCGATGGCAGCGCGCCTTTGGTGTTGGAAATCCATGGTGGTCCGTACGCTATGTATGGCCCATTCTTCGCGGCCGAGATTCAGCGCTTTGCCGCGGAAGGTTACGTTACTGTGTATGTGAATCCTCGCGGTTCAACCGGCTATGGTGATGACTTCGCCCAACAAATCGATCTTGCCTATCCCGGCAAAGACTACGATGACCTGATGAGCGTGGTAGATGACTTACTTAAACGCAACTACGTGGACCCGGATCGGTTGTTCGTAACAGGTGGCTCTGGCGGCGGCATTTTAACCGCACACATCGTCACGCAAACTGATCGCTTCGCTGCTGCCGCATCGATTAAGCCGGTGATTAACTGGACCACCATGGCGCTGGCCAGTGATATCGCCGCGTTAGTTACACGCCACTGGATGCGTGCCATGCCGTGGGAGAATCGTGATCGCTACTGGAATCTGTCGCCAATCTCGCGTGTCGACAAGGTTGTGACGCCGACCTTGATGATGGTTGGGGAACAAGATCATCGCACGCCAACCTGGGAAGCAGAGCAGTTTTATACAGCGCTCAAGTTACAGAATGTAGACACCGCTTTGATACGAATTCCTGGCTCCTCGCACTCCATTGCAGCGCGACCAAGTCGTCTGAATGCCAAGGTGGACAACATCATTGGCTGGTTCCGCAAATACGATCCAGCAACTAGCGATTAGCGACCCCGACAATGCGAAGTTGTACGACAAGGCCGACAGATCGCTACTAATCGCTCGATTAGCTACCTGATCACTACAAGACCGTTACAAGCTGAGAATTCTATCTGGTAGCTTGTACCACTTACCAAAACGTCAACTAAATTGTTTTAGTTGTAAGCAGTATCAGGTAGCAGGTAGAACGAATAGCAATGAAGATGATAACCGAGCGATGCTCCTGGGGAGGCTTGCCCCTAAGCATCATGTTGGGCGTGTTTCTGGCTTTAGCGCCTCACGCGCAGGCCGATTATAGTGTTGAACTCGATGGCTCTTATGCCCAAGGTGACGATCCCTTTGGTGACATCGATGATCTTAACTTGTCGGTAGAGGCGTTTCTGCGGCCAGTGGATGATAGTAGGGGCCCCTATAGCGAAGCTGCGTTTCTCACGCGCGCCAGTTCTGTTCGCTATCGTTATAGTCGTTTGGATCGTGATTTCGACTCAGAATTTGCCGCAATGTTTCCCAACGAAGACGCGATCAAGAACCATGAGTTGAGTGGGCGTTATGTTCACCTGGACTCTGGTTGGATCGGGACAGGTTTAATCGCAATACCCGTAGACCGAGAGGGTTTGGATAGCAGCACCGATGGCTTGAGAATTGGCGCCGGTGTGGGCCGGTATATTAGTGACAACAGCACGGTCGAGGTCAATCTCGAGTACGTCCGCACGGATACAGATACTTCCTTCAACCAAGACTGTGGCGTTGTGGCAGCTCTAGCCCCGACTTGCGATATGTTGATTCTGGAAAGTGACACTCAGGCTGATTCGTTAGGCGTAAGCGTGCAGTATCGACGGGTGGGCAACATAGGTAATCAAACATTTGCTACCACGGTTACGGGCGGCTACGTCAATACCGATTTTGATTCAGAGTTCTCGCAAAGCGCTGTAGATGTCGATGGTGTTAACCTGCCAGTGCTCGTTGATGGCGCCGACTTCCTTGACCTTGAGGGTGTTGAAACTCCGTCCCCGCCTTCCGTTGATTCCTGGAACTTCGTAGCGGCGGGTACCTGGTACCTTAACCGTGAAATAGGCATCGATGCAGTCTATACGTTCGAAAAGGCTGACGACCTGGATGTGCATGGGATCGGTGTCGGTGCTGGTTGGTTCGTGTTGCCGAACCTTGAGGTTCGAGGTTCCTATACGTACAGATTTCCTGACCTAGGCTCGAACAACGATATGTGGCGCTTGACGTTGCGTGGGCGGTTCTAGAGCTCCGGTTAAAAGCAGAGTGTCGGTGGAATTTGAGCGGTTGTGAGACCGCAATCAACGATCGAACAACAGCCCTACAGTGAGACCGCCGATCAGGCCAACGGAGGCGCCAATCATCATTTTACCGAGTGTAAAGTGAATAACGAAAGCCGCCGCTGCGCCGCCCAAAAGGCCCAATCCACCCAGAACGCCGAAGATCAGTTTCGCGCGACGTATCTGTTCCTGGCGCTTACTACGGCGTTTGTGCGACGACCTTCGGCCAGAGTGGGAGTGGTGCCGATGACGGCCAGAGTGTGCCCAATCCGACGTCGTGCCGATCTGCGTGAAATGGTGTTTACTCATTGCTAACTCTTCTGGGCTTGCCCCGCTTGTTTTGGGATACCGGCGTATTTTGGATTAATGAAAGAAACTTATCCAAACTCCAGTATGTAGTATTAACCCGTTTACAGGAAATATTCAATTCTTTGCATTTGGTGGGAGAGCGATATCGTCAAAAATGGCGCTAAATGGCTCGATTCAAGGCGTGTTGGTAACCGGTTGTATTGGCCGATGGGTTGACGATGGGTTGGGGGTAGCGAGCCAAATGGCTAGCCCTAACACCCAGTAAGTCTCCTACACTGCATTCTTATTCTGTGGTTGAGTCTTGGGGCACGGGCGCTTCCAGATGCACGTGGCCGCCTTTGTAGTCGATGGTGACCACAAAGTGCTTCAGCACGTCATAGCCGAGAATACCTTGGGACTTGCTCCGCTTTTGCCGCAGGCGCGAGCCTGTCTTGGTTTCGCGCTCAAACAATTCAAAGCTTTTGCCTTTAGGCGGCACATTGATGATGACGTTGCTGAGCTCGAAACCGCCAATTTCGAAGGTCGGTAAATTGAAGCGCTCCGTCTGCCCGGACGTTGTGGCTCCTCTGACATCGATTATTTCAGTAGGAAACTTCTCTAGCCATTCACGACTGGCGGCTACCTGGCGTTCGATGAGTACGCCGCCGTTGTTGCCGGTGTCAAGCTGCAACCAGATATTCTTCTCATCATTCATGTTTACTTTGACGATGGGATCTCTGGTTTTATAGTCTAACTCCGACTTCACGTTTTTTTGTTTCTTTAAGTTGATCGAATCGCGCGTGATGAAGCGCATGCGTTTGTTTGGGTAGTCGAACTGAAAGACATAGAGCTTTAAGAACGGCGCACCAAGGATTAGCTGTGCGTTCTCGCCGCCGAAATCAATATCAACCAAACCCTTGAAGTTGATACTGCTGCCGAACAGCTCGACAGGAATGGAATGATAGGAAGAGCGTTGTTCGCTGCCTAGGATACCGCGGATGGTTATCGCTCTGCCGGTGCGATAGGACTGGCCCGATGCTCTGAGAAAGTTGCCGTTGATCGCGTTTATCTGCGCGCCACTGTCGATCATGCTGTAGCCATCAACCCCTCCGACCTTGGTTTCAAGCCACAAGGCGCCGTCTTCGATCTTGATGTTGACCCATTTGGTAACGGCGGCGTTTGTGTTGATGCACGCGATCGAAAGGGTGACTAGCAGTAAGGCTTTGAGGAGATGGTGGCGGGGGTTTGCGCCGGACGGGCGGGTCTGCACAGTCATGGGATCAGGTTTTCCATGCGCGAAGGCATCTGATGCGTGGTCGTGAGCAACTCGTGCATCACGTTTGTCACTCCATCACACACGACTTTCGGTAGCAGCGCAAAATATTGATTCAGTCTATCATTTTGCGGAGTCCTGGTTGGGTTCACCTCGAGAGGCGCTGTAGGGGCCAACTCGTCGTAGTTCAGTAGCTGATCACCTCGAACTCGATATTGTCCTGGTCCAGAAAATAGAATCGCTCACCGGGTTCGTAGCTTGCGTGATTAAACGTGGCATAACCCTCCGCTAGCACCCGTTCCTCGCACGCGCGAATGTCGGCCACTTCGATGCCGATGTGATTCAGACCGGTTCGAAGGTGGCTATCGACAGGGTCGGCGGGCGCTGGTTGCCCGGTGGCGTAAACGGCGAGGTAGGTGTCGCTCGTTCCTACGTGCAGCGTATAGCCAGAATCCATGGCCTCGCCTTCCCAACGTATCTCCCAGTCAAAGAGTTTGCATAACATTGCTGCAGTCGCCTGCGGATTGCTCACGGTTAGATTCACGTGTTCTAAGTTCGCCATATTGTCCTCTGCGGTTGCTTGTTGGTCGTAACAGGCTTGTCAGCCCGACTCGATATAAGCATGCTAATACCTAAAGCTTTATTTAGGTCAAGCTATATTTAGGGGTGCACATGGTCAATAGAGGCAACGAACAGCTTTCCATCGGTGAGGTGGCCGCCAGAACGGGCCTGGCCGTTTCCGCCATCCGCTTCTACGAGTCTCAGGGTCTGGTAAGCGCAACGCGTAATCCTGGGGGGCAACGTCGGTTTGCGCGTTCTGCCATCCGCAGACTGTCGTTCGTGCTGATTGCACAACAGTTGGGCTACCAGCTAGACCAAATTAGGGAGCAACTGGCCTCTTTACCAAGCGAGCGAACTCCGACACAAAAAGACTGGGCAAAAATCAGCCGCTTGTTTCGCGCATCGCTCGATGACCGTATTGAGACTCTGGAACGGCTTCGGGACAAACTCGATGGCTGCATTGGTTGTGGTTGTTTGTCGCTGAAAAACTGTACGCTGTATAACCCTGACGATAAGGCGGGGAGGGGAGGAGCTGGTCCAAGGTTTGTTCTCGCAGACTCTGCAACGGTCAACTAATGACATTCCTGCTGGTTCATGGGGCCTGGTGTGCGAGCTGGGCCTGGGCGCGCCTTGCTCCAGAGCTCGAGGTGCTTGGCATTGCCTATCAAGCCATTGACTTGCCTGGTCACGGGCAAAATAGTGGCTCAATGTGGTCAGTCACTCTGGCGGACTATGCTGATGCGGTGATTAAGGCTGCCGAATCCACCAATGGTCCTGTGGTTGCTGCTGGTCATTCGATGGGGGGGATAGTGATTTCTGAGGCGGCGTCGAAGGCACCTGCTGCATTCGATGCACTCACTTGTTTAAACAGCACTTATGTAACAGGCGCAGGTCAGCTAATGCTCGATCTACTGACAAAGTTATAGAAAACGAGGCTATACGGGCGAATGCCACAAGGCCTTTACACTCGCGTGCGACCTCCCGATCACACGGGAACCTATGTGGTGCCCCAGGGCGTCAATCAGGTAGTGCTCACAGTGACACCGCTCAGTGCTTCTAATGGTGATATCGATTCGTCGAACCTGCTGGATGATGTGAAGCTGTGTAACTAGAAAATCCATGGCGGTCGGCTAACAGGCCGACCAGCCAACCCCCGGCAATCACCCACAACGGCCAACTCGCAGGAGACCATTCTCCGGTTGTAGCAAACTGATTTAGTACCTCATATGCGAGGGGTACAGTGGTAAGCCACAGCAATAGAAAAAGATTAGGGCGCAAGGCAAACAAAGGCACAAGCACTAATAGGTACCATGAAAACACGACAGGACTAAGCAACAACGGCGTAGCGAGTATCAACAATAGACCTGCCTTTAGATCTTTGCGCGACCTGTGGAGTGCATAACAAACTGCCAGCACAGCGATAGGCACAGTGATCTGCGTGTGGTTGATAGCGGGCAGGCTCCACTCCAACAGTGAATTGATGGGGGAACCGTTACGCCATTTGTCGAAGAACACACCAAGTGTGCCGATCGGTCGAAAGCCGACAGCCATGGCGCTGCCGTAGATTAAGGTCACGCTACCCAGCGTCCCCCCAATCATGGCGCCCCAGCGGTTGATGGGACTGGCAAAGAGCAGGGGTCCCAATGCGACTATGGGCAGTAGTTTGATACAGCCGCCCAAACCCAGAGCTACACCAACCAGCCACCAGCGCGCCCGTGCACAGGCCCAAAGAGCGCCACTAATCGCCAGGGCGCTGAACGCATCAAGGTGCGCACCGATACCTACTTCCAGCAACATCAACGGCGACAGGGCTATGAGCGCGAGATGCCGGGTTTGCTGCGCTCGCTTTAGTAGATCCGCCACGATCAACAGGGTGGCAATACTGGCCGCGGTAACCACCAGTTTCCAGAGCAAAATTCCCCACACCGGTCCGGCCAAAGCGCAGAGTGCAAACATTGTCAGCGCAAGCGGTGGATAGAGTGTTGGGTAGGCGGCGTGTTCTGCAGGCGTTGGCCATAGTTCGCGGAGCTGACTGACCACCGCATCATTAGGCGCGACCGTATAAGGGTCCAGGCCACTCAGCACAACAGCACCATCCCATAGATAGCGTTCTACATCATGGGTTGTGAAGCCCGGCACGAAGAGCAAGATAGCTCGAGCCACGATACCCGTTAGTAAAAGCTGCTGAAATTGTTGTTGGGTTGGCTCGTGCTGGCCCCAACGCCAGTGCCACAGCATCCAGCCGGTGAGTACGAGGTGAATCGCAATGGTGGCCGACCCAAGTGCGTGCGAAAACAAAGTAGGAATTAGGTAGCAAAGGGCCAGCGTTAGCAGAAAAGCAATAGGCGCGTTGAGTGTTTGCAGCCGCGAAGACTTGCCTGGGAGCTCACGCATCAGAGCCCAGTTTGGCGTAATCCGGAGGTCCGATGGCTTTAGTCTGTAACGCGCTGTATAGACTGGAACTGCCCGCAAAGAAAAAGCCAAAGCAGAAAATAGCCAGGAAGGGTGTCGCCTCGAAGATTTGATTGCTCACGCACCAAACGAGAGCCAGCAGATAGCAAAGTGAGAGAACGCATTCGATCGTCTCACCGCCAACCTTGAGTTTACTCAGATAGCTGCTCGCAAAACTCTGTTCGTGCTTCTGATCCGTGGTCTGGCCTTGCTTCGGAGTTCGAACGAATGGACTCTTGCGACCCAGCAGTGCATCCAATACGCCGCGACCATTGCTGCGACTTATGCCAACGGTTGTGGCCATGAGCAGGGGCACCAAGAGTGCATTGCGCCACACCTTCTGGCCGAGGTTCGCCTGTGCACTGAGGTAGAAGTAAAAATGCGAAAGACCACCGAAACAAAACAGGGCGGCATCGACCCAGATTGGCGGATAGGGCAGGATTGACTGGCGCAGGACAATCGCAGGAATAAGAAAGACAATGCAATCCAACAGAATAATCAAGTGGCTAAGATTACTCAGTAAGTGTATCGCAGCCTCAGCCTTGGTTGTGAAACTTACAGGTGCGCTCATCAAGCGCCCAAGTAGCTTTCTCAACACCTCAGTGCCACCCTTCGCCCAGCGGTGCTGTTGGCTTTTGAAGGCGATCATGTCGGCAGGAAGCTCACTCATGCACTGCAGGTCGCGCAGATAGACAAACTGGTAGCCCATGAGTTGCGCGCGGTAACTCAGGTCAAGATCTTCAGTTAACGTATCTGCCTGCCAGCCACCAGCAGCTTCGATGGCAGACTGCCGCCAGATTCCAGCTGTGCCATTGAAGTTAAAATAGGCGTTTTGCGCGTTACGCCCTGCCTGCTCAATGCTGAAATGTGCATCTAACATTACCCCTTGAATTCTGGTTAGCAGGCTGTCCGATCGATTCAGGTAGTCCCATCGCCCCTGGACCATTCCCACTTCCTTGTCGGTGAAGTAGTGGATGGTATCCAGCAGGAAATTACTCGGCGGAACGAAGTCTGCATCAAAAATGGCAACAAACTCGCCAGCGACGCTTTCGTTTGCGGCGGCGAGGGCGCCAGCCTTGAAACCTGTTCTCTCGGCGCGGTGATGATGTTCAATCCAGACCTTTTCGCTCTGGTAGTGGCTGATTCTGGCCGCAACAATGCTTGAGGTTTCGTCGGTGGAGTCATCAAGCACTTGAATTTGCAGCAGGTTTTTGGGGTAGTCGATGGCCACTGCAGCATCGATTAACCGCTGCACAACAAATTTCTCGTTGTACAACGGTAGTTGAATGGTCACTACCGGCAGTTCGGTAAACTCATCGGCGGGGAGAGGCTGCTTATAGCGGTGGTTGGCCTGAAAGGTGATATGGAAGCGGTGGATGCCAAACACGCAAAGGCTAACCAGTAGGACGTAATGCCCTACGAGGAAAAATGCAGCTAACCATTCCAACGTGCTAAATCTCCAACCACCGGGCGAATCGTGCTGGCGATACGATAGCCCAACGAGCTATAGCGAGAACACGTAACCGAGTTGGTAGGTTTGGCCGTCAAGAATGTTCTCCCCAAAGAGGGATTCGGTAAAGGTGAACTCGATGCTCGATCGTGGGTTTAGCTTGTATCCCACGCTGGCTTCTACGCGGCCCAGATCAAAGGCGCTGGGGAAAAATGGGCTGCCGGTTAAATCAATCTCAACATCGGTGCTGTCTATTGCTCTGATCACATCGAGTTTGCTGCGAAGATACACTTTTTCGTTTAGGTCGAAGCCATATTCAACCAGGTAGCGGAACTCGTCACTGGGTTCCTCAAAACGAAATCGATAGCCCACCTCCAGGCCAATATAGCCATAGGGGTACAGTGAACGGCCCGCCTGCAGGCGAACTTCCAAATCGGACTGGCCATTGCCGAGCGGCAGATCATCATCTTCATCGTAAAGGAAGGGAGCCTTGTACAAAAACTGGGAAGACAGCACCCATTTGTTGGCGTCCAGTAGTTTGTAGCGCAGCCCGATATCAATGTCGCCCACCCCAAAGTTGTCAACTGACTCGCCAGTTGTGGTGTTTTCCGAGCGTCGCACGGGGACCTGAGAGATGAGCGTGACCCGGTCAGTTAGCCCATATTCACCGTAGTAGTTAACGGTGTAGTCGGTAAATTCTTCGAAGCCCTCGGCGCCGGTGCCAAAAGTGTCATCGGCGGTGAAGAAATTGGCGGCTATCTTGTGGTAGGCCTTGTTTTCTTCGAGAGTCCAGGCGCCGGCCAGAGCCTGTGCGCTGGAAAATAGTCCGACGAGCGTGCAGGCGCAGGCTAAACGGTTCAGGGTCCTTGGTTTGACTTTTGTCACGAGTCTTCCTCTTTCCTATTCTTACGCGGGTGATCGCCGCGATGGGTGAGTTTCTTGTTGTTCTCTTAGGTCGCCAGTCATAGACAAGTTGGACAGGAACTAGTTCGGCCGAAAAGCACCAGAAAAGGCCGGCGATAGCCAGTTTTCTGAGACAGCCCCAGCATGGACCCTGGGCGATCTTGTTGGACACCCGCAGCGGGATCGTCGGCGCCTGGTTTGAGGATGTGGACGAATCAACGTTCATTAGGAGAGAGGGTCCAGTTGCAATTTGCTGGTTTTTGCTATTCCAGAGACAAAATGTTTACATCCGCACCGATCTGTTTGTGCAGGCACACGTAGTGCCTGGCCCTGTTGTGGGTGATCAGCTAACGCTCAAAAATTTTTGGAGAGGAAAACATGAGTGTAGAACAACCGAGGGTGCTGCTAGGCAGCACCCTAATCGCCACTGCTGCTTTCGGGCTGTCCCAGGTGCTGAGCGCGCCGGTGCATGCGCAGGATTCTGAAGGCCGTGACAACGTCATTGAAGAGGTGATCGTAACTGCGCGTAGAAACGCGGAAACTCTGCAAGAAGTTCCTGTAACCGTGACTGCCATTGGCGGTGAAACACTCGGTCGCTATCTGATCGACCAGGTGGCTGACGTGCAGAGCCGGGTTCCTGCGTTAACCATCCAGGTTGGTGGTTCCGGAGCGGGCGCCTCGGTCAACCTGCGCGGTGTTGGATCTTCCGCGATCTCATCCGCCTTTGACTCTGCTGTCGCCTTCGATATTGATGGTGTTCAGGTCAGTAGTGCACGGCTCGTGCAGGCCGCATTTTTTGATACCGAGCAGATTGAAGTACTCAAAGGTCCGCAAACCTTGTTCTTTGGTAAGAGTGCCACGGCCGGGGTATTTTCACTGCGCTCCAAAGACCCAACAGAAGAATGGGAGTTTGGTCTCAATGGTGGCTTTGAAGTTGAAGAGAATGGCGGCACCATAAGCGGCTTTGCCTCGGGCCCGCTCACCGAGACTCTCGGCATTCGCGCTGCAGCCTATTATAACGACATCGATAAGTTTCAGCGGATATCGCCAGATTCTTTCGCAACCAACGAGAATCGCGGACAAGAAAATTTTGTCGGTCGATTGACATTAGACTGGGAACCCACCACAGCGTTTAACGCTAATCTGAAAGTCAATTACGTTCGCAACGAAAACGACGGTGCGAATCAGTTCAGGGATATTGACTGTGGCGCCAATGGGGTGGCTGATCCGGTAATTTTCGGGTTCGGTAACGCCATCATTCCGTCAGAAGCGGATTGTGACACTGGCGACAGTGTGTTCCCGCAACCGGATTCCGATCCGATCACACTGGGTGGCATCGCGCCGCCAACAAACCGCGGAGCCAGTCGCTTTGCGAGCAATGGCGGTCTGCCTTTTGGTCTTACCGAGATCTTTTTCACCAGCCTCAGGTTCGATGTCGATCTGTCAGATTCTCTCACGCTCAGCTCAACAACGGGTTACCTTGATTTTGATTCGCTGGATCGAGATGCCTTCGCCTTCGTAGGTGTTGGCGAGGCAGTTCCACTCAACCCTGCAGCGCCACTCGCTCCCGGTCTTGCCTCCGTTAACGGCCCAGGTGTTGGATTGGGCTTAGGCAGTAACCTGGCTGACAATCAGACGCGACAGTTCAACCAGGAACTGCGCTTGTCCTCAAACTTTGACGGACGCTTCAACTTTCAGATTGGTGCCTTTTACCAAGACCGTGAAATTGAGTTCAACACGGCAGAGCAGGCTTTCAACGTACCGCTTGCGTTTGGAGCAGCCACAGGCGGTGGCATCGGCTTCGATTATCAACGTGAACACTTCACAAATACCGAAGCATTTTCCGTGTTTGGTAGCGTTGACTTCGACCTATCGGACCGATTGACATTGACCGCCGGTGTGCGCTGGACCGACGAGGAAAAAGACAACACAATCGCC
>CAZSYU010000104.1:0-14064 GCA_964611345.1 uncultured Pseudomonadales bacterium | reverse complement strand
ACGCCGCGGCGTCGGCGACTGACAGAGTAGTGATCTGGGCGTTGGCGGCGGCAACCAGGCTCTTGGCCGTTACTCGCAAACCCCGGGCTGGTGCGGCGGCTTGGGCGCTTGCTGGGTCATCTGCCATGGGGCGTTCCTGCTGGGATGAATGGGATGTGTAACGGCGTTCGCATTGTACCCGAGATCGCTAAATCGTGACCGGTATCACGCAGGGACGCGGGGCGGCAAATAAGGTCGTAGTGCGGCGCTTGAATGGCCGCTTGTGGCCTGTTTCTCGTTTCTCCAAGAGTTTACCAAAGGCCTGTAAAAACAATAGCTTAGATATGGTCAGTAGATCGGGTAAGCGTTGGCACGAATCCTGAAGAACAGCTCCTTAGTTACTTCGTGTTTATGCACGAACGGCCCAGAGGCGCGCAGCCGCAATTGACGGTGGGGATGACTGTCAAGCATCGCGCGTCCGCCGAGAGAGTTCAGGGCATAGCCCTGTGAACCGATTGAGAGAGGACCAAACCATGTATACCGACGGACGATACCCCGGCCAATTTGAAACCGCACCAGATACACTGCACGTGGCGATACCGCGCGTGGAAATTGTCGCTGAAATGGCCTTTCGTGGCGAAGAAGCGGCGCTGAATGACGTTTGTCTGGCAGTGACCGTAATCGCCGATGCCCTGGACGCTGCCCGTACTGACGTCACTTCTTCCTAGACTTTGCTTGTTGCTGAACGCTGCTTGCCCTAGCTGCCTGACCAGTTAGGGGCGCGTTTCTCAGCGAAGGCCTTTGGGCCTTCGACAAAGTCGCTGCTTTTAATCATGGTTTTTACGGAGTCGTAGCTCTGCGCCATCGAGTCTTCGAGCGATGCGTGATCAAGGCTTCGGTACACCACATCCTTGCTTGCCCGGATCGATAGCGGCGCGCACTCGCAAATCTGTTGGGCCCAGCGTAGCGCCGCCGGCAGCAGGTCGTCAGCAGGCACAACCTCGTTTACAAAGCCGAGGGATTCGCCTTCTGCGGCAGGTACGTGGCGGCCAGTAAGAATCATGCCAAGGGCCCGTTTGGAGCCAATTTGCCGTGGCAGACGATTGAGTCCGCCGGCGAGTGCTGCCAACCCCACCTTGGGTTCTGGTAGCGCGAAGCGCGCAGCCTCCGAGGCGATAATCAGGTCGCACGCAAGAGCAATTTCAAAACCACCGCCCATAGCCACACCATTGACGGCAGCGATAACGGGTTTGGTCATGTCGAAGCGTGAAGTTAGGCCGCCAAAGCCGCGCGGTGTTGGCATCCGTTCACCACCCTCTGCTTGATACCGCAAGTCATTGCCGGCGGAGAAGGCGCGACCTGCTCCTGTAATAACGGCAACCCACATGTCCGGATCGTTTGCGTAGTCATCAAAGACCTCACCCAGTTCCGCGTTGGCCGGCGGGTGCAGCGCATTGAGGCGTTCTGGACGATTGATAGTCACGGTCATTATGTGATCCGCTTTTTCAACAACGCAGAATTCGGTCATGGTGGGGTCCTCTTGAGCTTACAGGTAGTGCATTAGGTTGTAGCCCTCTATGTAAGGTTCGGGCTGCAAGATGAGTTCGGTGATTGAGGCGTTGCCCAGAGTGTAGCTTTGCCAGCGTTTGGGATTACCGTCGATTAGTGCGGCTATCGCCACCTGCATTGCAGCACCATGGCTAACAATCGCAACCTTCGTGTCACTCTGGGTTGAAGTGTGTCTGCTGCTAATCGCTTCCAACGCAGCGACGCAGCGCTCGCTTACACTCAGCAAGCTGTCTCCTTCTGGAGCGGTCCAGCTAGGGTCTTGCAGGGTGCGAGTGAAGAAGTTGTGATCGTTTGAAAGATCGCTGAAGGTCGTATCTTCCCACTCACCGAGGCTCCACTCACGCAGGTCGTCGACGACCTGAATTTTAAGGTCCAGGTGCTTGGCCAGAGGGGCTGCAGTGTCCTGGCAGCGCTGCAGCGGGCTCGAGTAAATGGCGTCGAGTTCGGGGTAGTTTTTCGCAGCGTAGGCGCCAAGTCGCTTGGCCTGGCGACGACCTCGCCATAGCAGCGGACTATCGGTGGAACCGTGCCAGCGTTTATTGAGGTTTGCCTTGATGGTGCCGTGGCGTATGAGGAGAAGAGTACAGGTCACTGGGTTTTCGCTCGCAAGCGGCGCTGGACAACAATCGCGCCATTAAGATCGTCCTCCACGTTAACAGCGCTGCGGAAGGTGTCCAGTGGACGTTCGATTAAAACCAGGAAACCGGCAACAAGTGAGAAAAAAATCGGCGGCGCGACTATCATGCGCAGAGCAGGCAGAAAGAGCGTTTTCACAAACGCCATCAATTCATCAAGTCCCGGCGGGTGGCCCAGTCACAAGAGACCATGGTAGGTTTTTTCCCGAAGTACTGTAAACCGGCTGCAGCAGAGTGTCGCGTGGATTCGGTGTGTTGTTTCTGGTTCACAGTCCGGTGCACAGTTTGGAGCCTGGTGGGTTTGTTGGCCGGCTGTGCAGACCCTGGTTATCAGTCCGTTTCCGGTTCCACCATGGGCACTTACTACCGCTTTCAGGCGGACTGCCCCGTGCGTTTACAAGCGGCCGAGTTTGATGCGCGACTGCGCGAGTTCAATGCCGTGTTTTCGACTTACGACCCAGAGTCTGAGTTGTCGCAGGTGAATTTGGCCGATAACCGGCAATGGCGAGTAGTGTCTGCCGGTCTCATGCGGGTGCTTCAAGTGGCCGCTGAGTTGGCCCGTGAATCTGGCGGAGCCTTTGACCCCACCGTGGGAGCACTGGTTAATCTCTGGGGTTTTGGCCCTGAAGCTGGCGTGCTGGCTCCTGATGCGCAAGTGCTGGCCGCGGCCAGGGCGCAAACAGGGTTCGATGCTGTAGAACTCGATCCCGGATTGCCTGCGTTGCGCAACGCGGTGCCGCGCACGCTTGATCTGTCTGCGCTGGCCAAGGGACGGGCGGTGGATGAATTAGCGGCAACGCTGGTTGATCTCGGCTGCGCGGCTGCGCTGGTTGATATTGGTGGTGAGATCAGGGTGTTTGGTGAATCTCCGAGCGGTCGTCCGTGGCGCCTGGCGATAGAGCAGCCCGGACAGATGCGCGAGAGTAGCGCTCCACTGCCAGTCCTAGCGCTAACCAGCGGCGCCGTCGCCACCTCGGGCGATTATCGTAATTACCGGGAACTAGACGGCAAACGGGTGTCTCATTTGATTGACCCGCGCACCGCTCGGCCGATTAGTCATGGTCTGGCGTCGGTCACCGTCTGGCACCCCGAGGCCATGTGGGCCGATGGCTACGCCACCACCATCAGCGTGCTTGGTCCAGAGGCAGGGCAGGCGCTGGCGAAACGGGCTAAACTTGCGGTAGCGATGTTGATTCGCACCACAGATGGACGATTCGAACCCTGGATGAGCAAGGCGTTCAAAGATCGCTTTGACAATGATCGCTTCGAAAATGGCAAATAAAGTATAACAATCAATCACTTACAGTTTATAGATGAAATGAGGATACCCAGAGCATGACCACGCTGCTGTTCGCGTTCGGCGCCATGTTAATGATCATCGGTGGCATGGCCGTTGGCGTGTTGTTTGGACGCGCGCCGATAAAGGGGTCCTGTGGCGGCATGAGTGCCGTGGGCATCGATGCAGAGTGCGAAATCTGCGGGGGCAACCCTGCGCGCTGTGAAGCGACGGCGTCAACGAACTCGTCCGAGTCCGAGAGTGCAGGTGCCAAGCCCAATACCGCGCCGCAAAGTGCGCTCGGCTACGATGCGGCCCGTCCGGATCGCGACTAACCACCGCAACGCTGCCGCGCGCAGTTCTATTTGATGTCGCTGTGATGTTTCGTCCACTGGGAGTCAACATCGGCTTGCGCTACGGGTTTTCCCGGCGCAGTTTTATTGCGCACGTCAGCGGTCTGGCAATTTTTGGTCTGGCGCTCAGCACCGCCGTGCTGATTATTGTGCTCAGCGTAGTGAATGGTTTCGAGCGCGAGTTGCAGGAGCGTCTGTTTGGCATCATGCCGCACGTTACAGTGCGCGCGCGCGAACAGGTTGCCGAACAACCCGAGCAGCTAAAGGCGCTTGCTGAATTGCCCGGCGTGGAGGGAGTGGCGAGCTACCTGCAAGGACCGGTGTTGCTCGCGCATGGCGAAGCAGTGCAGGGCGCGATGCTCACCGGAATTAATCCCCACACCTATTCCGCAGTCTCTGATCTCGCGAGCTATATTGTTAAGGAGCCTGATGCCACTGCTGATGCCACTTTGGAGCGGCTCGCGAACACGCGCTATGGCGTACTGCTGGGTGCAGGCCTTGCTGAAAAGCTGGGACTGCAAAAAAATGACCGGGTTGCGGTCGTATTGCCAGAAGGCAGCGTTTCGCCCCTGGGTTTGCATCCCCGGCAGCGACGCTTTGAAGTGGTGGGCTTGCTCGACACGGAATCTGAACTCGATCAGACACTGGTTTATACCTACACTCGCAGCGCGCAAAAGTTGTTTCGCGCAGCCGATACGATTCACGGCTATCAGTTGCGCCTGGATGATCTGTTTGCCGCCGAACGAACCGGGCGGGCAGCGAACGCTGTGCTTGGCACCGGTTTTTTTGCAACCAGTTGGATGCGTACGCACGGCAGTCTATATCGGGCCATCGGCCTGCAAAAACTCACGATGTTTGTGTTGTTGTCTTTTTTGGTCGGTGTAGCCGCATTCAACCTGGTCTCTACGCTGGTTATGGTTGTGAACGAACGACGCGCCGATGTGGCTGTGCTGCGTACGCTAGGTACCTCTACCTCGGTAGTTATGGTTGCCTTTGTCACATTGGGTCTGGTCATTGGGCTGTTGGGTGTAGTGCTTGGAGTGCTCATTGGCGTTGGGCTTGGGCTGCTGCTGGAGGATGGTTTCAAGTGGCTCAGTGAAGAACTGGGTTTGAATCTGCTGAGTCAGTATTTCGTCAACTACTTGCCGGTTGATACGCGCATGGCCGACGTACTCTGGGTAGCAGCAATCGCGTTGGCACTCTGTTTTTTATCTGCGTTGTATCCCGCCTGGCGCGCAGCGCGCCTGTTGCCCACAAGGATTCTGAAATATGAGTGAGCTGGTGCTGCGCGCGCAGTCGGTTGGCAAATCGTTTGATTCCGGGCCGGCCGAAGTGGTTGTGTTAGATGACATTAACTTGCAGGTTGGTCGCGGTGAACGGCTGGCGGTTTTAGGTCGTTCTGGCTCGGGCAAAAGCACTTTACTGCATATTCTGGGAGGTCTTGACGATCCAGATTCTGGTGAAGTGTGGATCGGTGATGAGTCTCTTCAGACGCTATCGGTCGCCCAGCGTGCAAAGCTGCGCAATCGCGCACTTGGTTTTATTTACCAGTTTCACCATTTGTTGCCCGAGTTCAGTGCGTTGGAGAATGTTGCTATGCCCTTGCTGCTGGCTGGCACAGCGCGCGCTGAGGGCTTTGACCGAGCCAGCAGTTTGCTCGGCGCAGTTGGTCTCGACAAACGCATCAATCATCGTCCGCATGCACTTTCGGGTGGCGAGCGGCAAAGGGTGGCGGTGGCGCGCGCATTGGTCACCAATCCGCTGTTGGTGCTTGCTGATGAACCTACCGGCAACCTGGATCGGCAGAGCGCCGACGAGGTTTTTGATCTGATGTGCTCGCTGTCGGATCAGTTTGGGACATCGTTTCTGATTGTGACCCACGATGAGAGCATGCTGGAGCGAACTCATCGAGCACTGAAGCTGATTGACGGTGCGTTGCAGTCGCTGGCTGAACACCCAGACCATAATGACTGAGTCAACGGCAGTGTCTGGCCTGTCGCGCTGGATTGCGCTGCGCTATCTGTTCGCCGGGCAGCATCAATATGCACGCTTTATCAGTTGGGTGTCGCTCGTCGGAATTGCGCTGGGTGTTGCGGTTCTGCTACTTGTGCTAAGTGTCATGAACGGCTTTGACCGTGAACTCACACAGCGCATTCTGGGTACGGTACCGCACGTGTTGATTGCTGGTGCCGACACCCACGAAGATTCAGTTCTTGCACCTGTGGACCGTTATTCAGAAGTCGTCAGCGCGTTTCCATTCTTTCAAAGTCAGGCTATGGTCACCCGCTCTGCTTCGGTCTCCCCGGTTGCGATCTACGGCATTGATGCGGCCGGAGTGCAGGCGTTGCCTATGCTGGCGAACAATGCTTCGGTCAATCTCATCGATGCCCTTGGTAAGCCTCGAACCATTGTGCTGGGTGCACCCCTTGCGCGCAGCCTTGGGTTGCTCCTCGGCGATTCTGTCATGGTGATGTTAACCACTGCCAATGCATCGCAAGTTAAACCCCAGTTTGAGCGGTTCGTGTTAACAGGAACCTTTCAGATCGGCGCGGAGCTCGACTACGGACTCGCGCTCGTTAATCTGGAACAAATGCGGGCACCGCGCTTTGCGAAAACCGGTAGTTTTGGTACGCGACTGGTGCTCAATGACCCTTACGCGGCACCCGAGTTAGCCACTTCGATTGCAGCTGACTTGGCCGCAGATGGAGTGACCGCGTCCAGAGTGAGCGATTGGGGAGATACCTATGGCGAGTTGTTTCGCGCGGTTAAGACAGAGAAAGCCATGATGTTTGTGCTGCTGGTCCTCATCGTTGGCATTGCGTCGTTTAACGTTGTTGCGGGTCAGGCGATGCTGGTCAACGACAAACGGGGTGACATCGCAATTCTGCGCACAATGGGTGCAAGCGATGGGGCTGTGCTGAGTGTCTTTCTGTTGCAAGGGTTTCTGACGTCGCTATTGGGTGTTGTGCTGGGTCTGGTGTTTGGTATGGCTCTGGCGTTAAACATAACCGCCATTGTGAGCACGCTAGAGGGATTTACCGGTGCGCGGGTGCTGGAGGGAACCTACTTCGTTGAGGTGCCCTCCCAGTTACTATTGGGTGATGTGGTTGCCGTGGTGTTGCTCGCGCTCGGAATCAGTGCGATTGCTGCATTTTTACCAGCCCGGAAGGCGCTTGCGGTTAATCCGGTGACGGCGCTTCACGAGTAAGCGAGTTCTGTGCCAGTCGCGCAGCGATTGCCGCTGCACTCGCACGGCGTTCACGCCGCTCTTGCCAGCGCTGTAACACGTGCAACCGCCACAACACCCGAACGATTGCATAGGCTGTTATGCCGGTAACCCAACCGCAGACCAAAGAGCCAACCAACAGCGGCCGGGCAATGATCTCGAACTGACTGGCTAACCAATCCCAACTGAGTTCAATGGCACTCACTTCCACCTCAATACCGAGCAACCAAGCACCTAGCCTATAGGCAAAATAGAACATGGGCGGAATGGTGACTGGATTGGTAATCCACACCAACGCCGCGGAGAGCGGCAAGTTGCAGCGCGTCAATATGGCCAGAGCGGCGGCTATCAGGGACTGGAAAGGTAGGGGGAGGAAGGCACAGAAGAGACCAATAAAAGCAGCGCCGGACACTGAGCGTCGATGCAGATGCCAGAGTTCGGGTTCGCGCAGGTATTTGCTTACAGGGCGAAGCACCCCGGACGTACCCAGAGTCTCGTAACTTGGCAGATGCCGCCTTAACCACTTCTTTGGCATAACAGAGTCATTATGCCTGTGGGTCCAGTTGCCTGTATATGCGCGCGTTATTGATGGGACTCGTTAGCGGTTATTTTTTTACAGCTTGTGCGCCAGTGCACTGGAGTAGCGAGCGTACCTTGTTCCTTGTGGGCTGTTTTGCTGTAGCGGTGGTGCTCTACTTTATGCTGCGTCAGCGCGAGCAAGCCGGTTGGGGGAGCGGCCTGATCCGGGTGTTGCGCTCTGCGCTGCTTGGTCTTATTGGCGGGATGCTTGGTTGTATGCCGCTAGCGTACTACCTGCATCTGTGGCAGCGCGACACCCTGGCACAGACAGAAAGCCAGCCCGTCGGCGATTGTCGGAGTTCAACACAGCGCCAACTTTTGCGTCTGGAAGTGGTTGGGTTGCCGTCACGTACAGCGGAAGGTAGTCGGCTTGATGCGCGAGTGCTCGCACAGCGGTATGACTGTTTGCGCCTACTAGGGCAGCACGTACGGGTGAGCTGGAAGGCCGCGCGGTGGCCAGTCGCCGGTATGCAAATTCTTGCGGAAGTTCGTGTGCGCGCTGTGCGCGGTAGTGTCAGCCCGGGTGCCTTCGATCATGAGCTGCATCTGGCAAGGCGCGGAATAAGGTATAGCGCCTACATTGTTCAAACATTCTCCGTCACTGCGCCACGTCCGAATGGTGCTGGCAAGATCGCGCGTGTGCGATTAATGCTGCGACACAAGTTCGCAGCGTTGCCGCTGGAGCATTCCGGAATTTTGCTGGCGTTGCTAACTGGGGATTCTTCCCTGTTAACCCGCGAGCGCTGGGAACTGTTACAAGATACCGGCACGGTTCACCTGTTGGTCATCTCTGGCTTGCATGTGGGTCTCGTGGCCGGGGGATTACTGCTCTTGATCCGAGGCATTGGGCGAGTAGTGCGATTTTGGCTGCCTACAAGCCCGGCGCTTGGTCGCTTCCATGATGCGCTGCTGTTGATGTTGTTGTTGTCGGGATACGTACTTTTTGTGGGGGCCGGCATTGCCGCCGTGCGAGCCTTGGTCATGTTTGGGGTAGTAATTCTGGCGTGGTCATCCGGTCGCGCTGTACTAACGAGTGCTCTGCTTACCTTGCTGCTTGGTGTTGTGGTGTTAACCGATCCGGGTGCTGGCCTGACACCAGGGTTTTGGTTGTCATTTGGCCTGGTGGCCTGGTTGATTTTGCGCGAAGTGCCTGTGCGTTGGTCATTGTGGCGCGCTCTGTTTTCTCTGCACCTGGGGTGCACGCTGGTGTTGCTGCCTGTGCTCGCCTGGTTAGGTTTGCCAATTGCCATTGTGGGTCCGTTAGCCAATCTGGTGAGTGTTCCGGTAGTGACGTTGTTGCTGGTGCCTCTGGTTCTGGTAGGTGGTGTGCTGTTGCTGGGCGTGCCACGCGCTGGCGAAGTGCTATTGCAATTAGCCGATCAAGTAGCTGCTGTGCTCCTGACGGGACTTAAATGGATCACGGCAGTTGTGCCTGAAGTGCATGTGCCGATGCTCAGCGGAATTGGCTATCTTGCGGTCGGTGTGGTGATACTCACCGTGCTGTTGCCAGCGCCCGGCAGGCTGCGGATTGGTTTGGCCACGTTGCTGGCGCTTGGACTGGGTGTTTCAATCAGCACAGAAAACCGTTGGTGCTTGCTGCGCAGCGCTGCGACGGCCAAACTCGCGCCGGGTGAGTTTGGGGTCCAGTTGCTGGACGTTGGGCAGGGGCTCGCGATTATTGTGACGACTCGCAATCAAACGCTGCTCTACGATACAGGCGCAAGTTTTCCCAGTGGCTTTAACTACGCTGACGCCGTCATCTTGCCGGCGCTCAAGATTCAGGGTTTGCGCAGGTTGGATGTTGCGATGATCAGTCATCACGACCTCGATCATGCGGGATCACTGGCGCAAATACTGACGCGTTTCTCGCCGCAGCGCCGCATCGGCGTGACGCCAGGGCTTGCCTGCCGTGCTGGCGCTGAACCTGTTAGCTGGCAGAGCGATGGTGTGAGTTTTGAGGTGTTGCAAGCGCAACAGGCACAAACCAGTAATAACCGTAGTTGCGTGCTGGTTGTTCGTGGAGCTCGGAGCACTGCGCTACTCGCGGGCGATATCGAGGCGGCTAGCGAGCGGCTGTTACTGTCACAGCTGCCAGGCAGCGTTGATCTGTTGGTTGTGCCACATCATGGTTCGCAAACCTCTTCAACACCAGAGTTTGTTGCCTGGTTGCGGCCGCAACTCGCAGTCATTAGCGCAGGCTTTGGTAATCGTTTTGGGCATCCGCATCCGCATGTAGTGGCGCGCTACACCCGCGCCGGCGCTTGCGTTCTTAACACGGCTTACCTTGGCACTATTGAATGGCGCTCCGATTGGCCCGCGAACAGGGTTCGTGCCCAACGCCGCGCGCGCGGCCGCGCCTGGAAATTGGGCGCCCCTTTAATCTGGTCTGAAGTCTGGACTAGGGGCCGAGCTGAGCAATTATGTGGCGCAGCTCGCGAATCAAAATCTCCTTTTCGTCATCGGTGAGAAATTCGCCCACCTCTACGTTGTGATCTCGCTCGGCAATAGCAATGCGTTGGCTCCGCCGCCTGCCACGAGGCGCTTCAACTTTGACTCGGGTAAAGAAACGTTTAAATCGATGTTGCTCTTCGACCTTGTTCACACCGGATTCGATGACCACCTCATCCAGCGAAAAGTGCAGCACCTCTTGTCTGTGAGTTTTACGCACACAGTAATAGATTGCCCAGGTTAGCGCCGCCATTTCCAGGCCCGCAAAGGGCAATATCAGCCAAAATCCCTGCAGTAGAAATACCAAAGCGATACTGAATGACACAACAAACAGTGTGGCCAGAAAATAGAGATTGGCGCGCCATGTCCAGGAATGGTTTGGCTGTAAAACGATTTGACCGGTCTGTCGAGCGCCATCGAACTCGGCACTAACCATCCTTGCGGTGCGGCGTCGGGTGTCTTGGGAGGTTCTCTCTGGCAGCGGCCTGCTTTGGTAGAGCTGGTGCGTTGGGCTGGCTGCTGTGCTCTGCATTGCCAAGCAGCAGACTGCGGGCCAGCTCGCGCAGTGGTTCCGCTGAGAAACTGAGCGCGTCCAGCTGTCGTTCTCGACTCAACCAACTCGCCTTCGTGTAAGGGCTATGCGCCTGCAAACGCTCGTGAGTTGGAATTGAAAAAAGCTGAAAAATGGACATGGTGGTACCCTCCAGAGCGACGACTTCGGAATCGCAATGCATGTGCACTGTACGCTCGAAGCGTGTGTCTGTCAGGTTGAGTGTGCTGCTCACGTAATCTTGCAGCGCCTCGAGCCAAGGCTGGCCAGTTTGTAGATAGATTCCTGGGAACAGCCAGCGACCGTTCTGTTGCACGGTCAATAGATTGCCCGTTGGGTCGCGAATGATAGCGGCCTGGAAGACTCGAAACAGGTCTTTCCCTATTTCGAGCTCATGGGTGTTGGGAAGTGCATGGCGCCAGAGGTGGACGCCCGACTTATTGCTAAAGCCCAGTGCAATGCCGCTTTCTTCTACGCGAAGAACCTGCATCTTAATCGTGGGCGTTGGGCGCGACTCGATCATCGCTGGGCGACGTAGCGTCACGTCGATGGTGGAGCCAACCTTAAAAGGTGCATTAGCAAACCATACGAACAGGCCGTCCTCGCTCAGATCGCGAGCGGCCAGGATCTTTTTACCAATCAGCGGGTGGCTGAGATAGATCTCCAGCGGTAATTGAACCCTAGTTTGTTTACGTCTCTCCATAGTTCAGGAATTTACCTGCGCGAATGTCTATTTTCCTTGAACTATGGCGAGGCATTGAAAAATGGCGAATCGCCCATATAACGAATTCATAATATTGTGAGACGGTCGACATGAATCTTGATCGATTAACCCAAACCCTGCAGAACGCCCTTGCGGCCGCCCAAAGCGTAGCCCTTGATGCAGACCACGCCGAAATTGAGCCATCACACCTGTTGCAGGCGTTGACGGTAGGCGCCGATGCGCCCTGTGCCGGTTTGCTGGCCAGCGCTGGTGTCGATACCCAACAGCTCGGGACTCGATTGGCGGACAAGTTACAGCACCTGCCTACGCTGGGTAATCCCAGTGGCGAAGTGCGTGTGTCAGCGGCGCTTGCGCGGCTGTTGAACCTGGCCGAGCGGGAATCAAAAGTCCGCGGTGATGCTTATCTATCGAGCGAGGTTGTGCTTTTGCAGCTGGCAAACAGTGCAGAGGTTGGTGACTTATTAAAAGATTGTGGTTTGAGTGAGCAGGCGTTGCTTGCTGCTATTGATACCTTGCGAGGAGGTGACACCGTGCAGGATGCAGGAACAGAAGAACAGCGCCAGGCGCTCGACAAATACACCATTGATCTAACCGCCCAGGCGGAAGTCGGCAAGTTGGATCCGATTATCGGGCGTGATGATGAAATTCGTCGCACGATAGAGGTGCTCCAGCGTCGAACTAAAAACAATCCTGTGCTCATCGGCGAGCCGGGGGTCGGCAAGACGGCCATCGTAGAAGGATTGGCGCAACGTATCATCAATGGTGAAGTACCAGAAGGGCTAAAAAGCAAGCGAATCCTGGCGCTCGATATGGGTGCTTTGATTGCGGGCGCCAAGTTTCGTGGCGAGTTTGAAGAGCGGTTAAAAGCGGTACTCAATGAGCTTGGTAAGCAGGAAGGGAGCATTATTTTGTTTATCGATGAGCTGCATACTGTCGTGGGGGCGGGTCGCGCCGACGGCGCAATGGATGCCGCCAACATGCTAAAGCCTGCGCTTGCACGAGGCGAGTTGCACTGTGTGGGCGCAACTACGCTGGATGAGTATCGCCAGTACATTGAGAAGGACGCGGCACTCGACAGACGCTTCCGTAAGGTTCAGGTCGATGAACCCACGGTAGAAGACAGCATTGCGATTTTGCGTGGCTTGAAAGAACGCTATGAATTGCACCATGCCGTTGATATTACTGACCCTGCACTGGTGGCTGCTGCCAGGCTATCGCATCGCTACATTTCCGATCGACAACTCCCGGACAAGGCAATAGACCTTATTGATGAGGCTGCGAGTCGCATACGGATGGAGATTGACTCCAAGCCCGAGGAGATGGATCGGCTCGAACGGCGCCTAATTCAGTTAAAGATAGAAGTTGAGGCGCTGAAGAAAGAAACCGACGACGCCTCGAAACGTCGCCTGGATGAACTCAACGGGTTGGTTACAGAATTGGCGGCCGAGTTTGCCCAGCTGGATGAAGTTTGGCGCGGTGAGCAAGCGGCGTTGCAGGGCGCCCAAACCCTCAAGGAACAACTGGATCAGGCGCGGCTCGACTATGAGAGTGCGCGACGAGCGGGCGACCTGGCCCGCATGTCCGAGCTTCAGTATGGGGAGATTCCAGAACTTGAAAAGGCGCTGGAAACTGCCAATAACACATCCCAGGCCGAGGTTGAGGGTCCGCGCCTGTTGCGCAATCGAGTCACCGAAGAAGAGGTTAGTGACATCGTGGCCAAGTGGACGGGTGTACCGGTCGCTCGATTGCTTGAAGGTGAAAAAGAAAAATTGCTGATCCTTGAGGATGAGTTACACAAACGGGTCATTGGCCAGGACAAGGCTGTAGCCGCGGTCGCGGATGCAGTGAGGCGATCGCGCGCGGGACTTGCTGAGCCAAACCGACCGAATGGATCCTTCATGTTTCTTGGTCCAACAGGCGTCGGTAAAACAGAGTTGTGCAAAGCGTTGTCGCTCGCGCTGTTCGACAGTGAGGATGCGCTGGTACGCATCGACATGTCTGAGTTTATGGAGAAGCATTCAATCGCCCGGCTGATCGGGGCGCCCCCGGGTTATGTGGGTTATGAAGAGGGCGGCTACCTCACGGAAGCGGTGCGGCGCCGACCCTATTCGCTGATACTGCTGGACGAAATCGAGAAAGCGCATGCTGATGTCTTCAACATTTTGTTGCAGGTGCTTGATGACGGACGGTTGACGGACGGCCATGGTCGCACGGTTGATTTCCGCAACACGGTGATCGTGATGACCTCAAACCTTGGTTCCCAGGCTATTCAGGCGCTCACCGAGAACAATGAGGCGGAGAAGATTCATGACACGGTAATGGAAGTGGTCGGCCAGCATTTTCGTCCTGAATTTGTGAATCGGGTGGATGATTTGGTGGTGTTTCATCCGCTGGCCCGTGAACACATGCGGGGCATTGCCGAGATCCAGTTGGCGAACCTGGGTGAGCGTTTGGCGGAGCAAGGCCTGACGCTTACGTTTGACGACGATGCCCTTAATAGCCTGATCGAGGAAGGGTACGACCCGGTATATGGGGCTCGGCCACTGAAGCGAGTACTCCAGCGCCGTCTGGAGAACCCGCTTGCGCAAGCGTTGCTGGCTGGCACCTTTGTGGCTGGTGAGACCATTCGAGTCCGGTTGGGCCCGGCGGACGGGCTGGAGTTTACGGCGCATACACCGGCCCTCGACACGGGCACTGATTAGTGTATATTTATACAGTAGTTGGG
>CAZSYU010000103.1:0-14153 GCA_964611345.1 uncultured Pseudomonadales bacterium | reverse complement strand
TTCTTATAATTTCTTGAAAGGGGAAACCAAATGGATCTGCAGTTAAAAGGCAATAAGGCACTCGTAACGGGCGGCACCAAAGGCATTGGCCGAGCGATTGCAGAAATGCTCTCCGACGAAGGTTGCGATGTAGCGGTCTGTGCGCGTACCGAGGCCGATGTTCAGGCCTGTGTAGAAAGCCTGAAGAAAAAAGGCGTAAACGCTTACGGTCGCGGTTTTGACGTCGGTAACGCCGATGAGCTGAAAGGCTTTATCGCTGATGCAGGCAAAGAGCTCGGCGGGCTGGATACCTTTGTGTCAAACGTATCTGGCGGCAACGCAGGCGGTGAAGAAGGCTGGCGCGCAAACTTTGAATACGATGTGATGGGTGCTGTGCGTGGTGTAGAGGCAGCGATGCCACTGCTTGAGAAGTCAAACAACGCAAGCGTTGTGATGATTTCGTCTACTGCAGCACTGGAGAAGTTCATCGGTGCCAGCGCTTACAATGCAATGAAAGCCGCGGTTATTCAACACGCTGGTGCACTGGCTCAGGAAGTGGGCGCAAAGGGTATTCGTGTTAACGCGATCAGCCCGGGGCCCATCATGATTGAGGGCGGAGCCTGGGACAACATCCGCAAAGGCATGAAAGAGTTTTATGACGCAACGGTTGCGGAAGTTCCTGTTGGTCGATTAGGCAAGGCAGAAGAAGTTGCGGCCCAGGTTACTCTGCTGGCGAGCCCTTTTGGTGCGTTCACAACCGCATCGAACATTGTTATTGATGGTGGCTTTACCAAGCGCATTCAATTCTGATTGAGGCTCGACTGCGCTAGAAGTCGACCGCGAGAGACGCTGATCAGGGGAATAGCGGTGTAAGGGCAGAGCGGTGTAAGGGACAGAGTTTTCTGACCCCGCCAGCCCGACCGGTTCCCCTTCTGCACACAAGAGGGGAAATCATGGCTACCGAACATCCAACCGTTAAGGTCTACATGGTCGTCGCAGGCGACTATCACAATATGGATCATGCCCGGCTGGAGCTGCTAAAGCTCTGCGCTGAGCATGAAACCATGCGCGTGCAGGTCGCGGGCAACTATCACGATCTCGATGCCATCAAGGACAGTGATGTCCTCATCAGCTACACCTGCAATGTGGTGCCAGAAGTTAACGAACAAGAAGCGCTTCGTGACTTTGTGCGCAGTGGCAAAAAATGGTTCGCGCTGCACGGCACAAATTCAATTCTTGAATTTATCGAGGGTGGGGTAGATGCCCCTGAAACCGCGCCGATCGTGATGGAAACTCTCGGCACCCAGTTTCTTGCGCACCCACCGATTCAGCCCTTCAAGGTAACGGCTTCCGATCCTGACCATGAGTTGGTGAAAGGTATTGGCGAGTTCGAAACCGATGACGAACTTTACCTGTGCCGCATTCACGGCGATCTGCACTACCTGCTCGAAACTCGGTTTGTTGGCGAGGCAACCGGCTTTATTCATGCCGACTGGCCTGAAGATATTCCGCACCCTGTCTACTACATCAACAAGGTGGGCGATGGTGAAGTCCTCTACCTGAACCTTGGGCATTGCCGCGGCCACTACGACATGCAGCCCATGGTCGACTACTACCCCGAGATAGAAATGGGCTCCTGGGACAAACCCGAGTACTACGAGCTGCTGCGTCGGGGTTTGCGTTACTGCGCCGGAATGCAAGTCACCGGTGCTGCCTGATGGCCCGGCCATTTCGTTTTGCCGTTCAGAGTTTCAATGCGCAAAGTGCAGCTGAGTGGCGCGATCGTGCCAAAAAAGTGGAAGACCTTGGCTACAGCACGCTGCATGTCGCGGATCACATTCTCGGGCCTGGCCCAGCGCTCGAACGCTCCTTCCATCCGGTGCAGAACCTGGCGGCCGTCCCGGCGATGTGTTTTGCCGCTGCAGCAACCACCGAACTGAAGATTGGCGCGCGGGTATTCTGCGTTGATTACCGATTGCCCGTCATGCTGATCAAGGAAGCCCTCACCATTGATATGTTGTCAGAAGGGCGACTCGAGTTTGGTGTGGGGGCGGGATGGCTTGCTGACGAGTACCAGGCGATTGGTCTGCAACAAGACAGTCCCGGTCGGCGCATCAAGCGACTGGAAAACGCAGTGGCTGCATTCCGCCAGTTCGCCGGTGATGGTGTCGTTGACATAGACAACGCAGACGTTAGCTGGAGCGAATTTGAAGGTGTACCCAAAGCTGCGGCAGTTGCTGGACGCTCTCCCGGTGGTTTGCCACCACTTATGATAGGCGGCGGGGCCCCAAAAATTCTCGGTCTGGCCGGGCGCGAGGCCGATATTGTGAGTCTGAATTTTAATAACCGCTCCGGCATGATCGGCCCGGATGGTGTGGGTTTGTCGACAGCCGAAGAAACTGCCCGCAAGGTCGGTTGGGTCAAGGACGGCGCTGGCGAGCGCTTTGCCGATATCGAGATCGAAATTGGTGCCTACTTTACGGTGGTGACGCCAGATGCAGAGCCGGTGCTCGGACAGTTTGCCCAGGGTTTTGGGCTTACCCCAGAACAGATGGCAGATCATCCGCACGCGTTGATTGGCAGTGTGGATGAGATTGTCGACAAGTTGCTCGCGCGCCGGGAAGCCTTCGGCATAAATTACATAACCGTCGGCGATACCGCGATGGATGCTTTTGCACCCGTAGTTGCCCGGCTGGCTGGCAACTAGGGTTTGGAGATTAGTTATGACCTGGAGACTCACCGTCGATACAGAGGCCTGTCTGCGCGCGGGCCAGTGTCATCATCTCGCTCCAGAGCTGGTTGGTTGGCGTGATGATGACTACCCCGAGGTGATCGTCTCAGATGTTTCTGACGCCCAGCGTGAAGCCGCGCAGGAGATAGCAGAACTCTGCCCATCTGGTGCACTCACCTTCGAAGCAGGGTAGGCTTGCGACGCTTAAATCAAGGACCTATCCATGCCAGGAAATGCTACCGACCAGCCCGACAATCTGCGTGGCTTTGAGCTGTTAAACGATGCTCGCTATAACAAGTCCACCGCGTACAGTGATGCAGAGCGCGACGCGCTGGGACTCCGTGGTCTGATTCCACCCGCTGTCTTTACTCAACAAGAGCAAACCCAGCGAGTGCTCGAAAACCTGCGGCGCAAAACCTCAGATATCGAGAAGTACATATTTTTGCAGTCGCTAGCCAATCGTAACGAGCGGCTGTTTTATCGGGTTGCCATCGAGAACATCGACGAGATCATGCCGCTGATCTACACGCCGACTGTAGGTCAGGCCTGTCAGGAATTTGGACAGAATTTTCGCCAGCCCAAAGGGTTGTACGTTACCCATAAAGATCGTGGCCAGGTCGCCCAGGTGCTCGGCAACTGGCCTGCAGAGTCGGTCAAGGTTGTTGTAGTCACAGATGGTGAGCGCATTCTTGGGTTGGGTGATCTGGGTGCCAATGGCATGGGCATTCCAATCGGCAAGCTGTCACTCTACTGCGCGCTGGCAGGTATTCGTCCTGAAGAGACGTTGCCGATCATGCTCGATGTCGGTACCGAAAACGCGGACTTACTTGAGGATGCGCTCTATATGGGCCTGCGCGAGAGGCGCCTGCGCGGAGAGGACTACACGGCATTGGTCGATGAGTTGGTGGCCGCCATCGAGGCGCGTTATCCAGGCTGCTTGATCCAGTTCGAAGACTTTGCCACCCCAAACGCCATTGCTCTGCTTGCGCGCTTTCGCGACCAGTGCCTGTGTTTTAACGATGACATCCAGGGGACTGCCGCCGTAGCCCTGTCCGGTGTGTACGCATCGACGCGAATCTCTGGCGTGCCATTCCGCGATCTCAAGATCATGTTTTTGGGAGCAGGTTCAGCGGCCACCGGTATTGGCGATTTGCTGGTTGATGCGCTGGTTGATGCCGGCGTTGAGCCAGATGAGGCGCGCCAACGACTCTTGTTTATTGATTCTGGTGGTCTGGTGGTTGCCGAGCGCCACAACGAGTTGGCGCCACACAAGCAGCCGTTTGCACACGATCTTGCCCCGCAAGACTTCGCTTCCGCTATCGCCACCCACAAGCCGCACGTGCTGATTGGTGCCACCGGTTCGCCGGCTTCATTCACCGAAGAAATTGTTGGCTTGATGGCTGCGAACAACGAGCGGCCGACAATCTTTGCGTTATCCAATCCCACCGCGCGTGCGGAATGCACGGCCGAGCAGGCGTACGAGTGGAGTGATGGCCGGGCGATCTTTGCCAGCGGCAGTCCGTTTGCCCCTGTGAGCCGAGGGGATCAAACCTTCACGCCAGGGCAAGGCAACAACGCCTACATTTTTCCCGGCCTTGGCCTGGGCGCAGTCGCCGTGGGCATCCGCACGTTGCCTGCTGAATTGTTCCTCACAGCAGCCAAGTCCCTTGCAGACCAAGTGAGTGATAGCCAGCTTGCGCAAGGCACGCTCTACCCGCAGTTGGGCGATATACGGGCGGTGTCTTTAAAGATCGCCGTGGCGGTCGCTGAGGACGCCTACGCGCGCGAGCTCGCGAGCGTTGCGCGCCCGGCTGACCTCGAAGCGTTTATTGCAGCGCAAATGTTTGAGCCCACTTATTAGACGGTAGCCAGACGCTAGCCGGGATCAAACTCAAGGTGCAGTTCTTTTAAGCCGCGCAATAGCATGTTGGGGTGGTGCGTAAAGTCATTCTTGCCGTCGCTGTAGCGCAGGTTATGGAGCTTGGTAGGCAGCAGGGCAAAGGTTTGCACCAGTTCTTCCTTGGCAAGGTTGGCCCCCAGGCAACGATGAATGCCTGCCCCGAATGCCATGTGGGTCATGGCATTGCGCCGTCCAAGATCGAGTTTGTGCGGGCATTCAAAGCGCTCCGGATCGCGGTTGGCGGCTGCCCAGCGCAGCATAATGCGCGCGCCTTTGGGCACTTTAACGCCTTCGATCTCAACGTCTTTCATAACGAGCCGAAACAACCCCTGGGTGGGCGATTCCAGGCGCAAGAGCTCCTCGGTGAACTGGCGGCTTTTGCTCGGGTCGTCGCGCAAGGCGTTAAAAATCTCGGGTTGTTCCACTAAAAACTGCATGCCGTGGCCCATGGCATTGGTGGTGGTCTCGTTGCCTGCGACCAGCAACTGGCCGCACACCGAAATGGATTCCGCCTCGTTGAAACCGTTGCCGTCCTCATCCCGGGCGCTGGCCACCCGGGTCAACAGATCGTCCCTGGGGTTTGCTCGGCGGTCTGCGAGCTGGTCTAGGAAGTAGTCCTGAAAGTCTTTGGTTAGCTCTGTACAGGCAATAAGGCGCTCGTCGCTAATCATCATGCCAAGTGGTTCGACTGCTGCGTCCGACCATAGCTTGAACGTGGGGGCCATCTCCCGGGGGACACCCAGTTGGTCAGCAATAACCTTAAGCGGCACCGCGATGCCGTAGTCGGCGACAAACTCGCATTTTCCCTGGTCTACAAAATCTGCCAGCGTTTCTTCACAGATATCCCGAATCTGCTGCTCCGATTTTTGGATGTTCGACATGGCGAACGGGTTGTCCATCATTTTACGAACGCGGGTGTGATTGGGTGGGTCGTTGGTCACTAGCGTGTCCGCGCGCGGCACCATCGATTTGCGCAGTTCCAGAACCCGCTCTGGCGGTGGCCGCATGCTGTCCATGGTTTGGCTATGCACGTTCGAGAAGGTCTCAGGGTCACGCACGATGTCGCGCACAACGTTAAATTTGCCGGTGATGTAAAACCCGGCTTTTTCGTCGTAGTGCAGGGGCGTGTCTTGCAGAGCATCATAAAAGTCGAAAGGACACTCCTGAACGTCAAGATCAGCGATGGATTGTTCTGTTAATAAACTCATTGGGTACTCCGCGGATTGCTTGCCGCTAACGTCTGGGATCAACCAGTATTTTGACTTCTTGCGGGTTTCTGGCCAAGCCAGCGAAGGCCTCGCTCATGCCTTCAAGCCCCACGGTGCTGGTATGCAGGGGTTCGGTTTTGATGCGCCCATCGGCCACCAGTGATTGAGCCATGAAGAACTCCTCACGCAGACTCGCAATGGAAGAATTTACCCGGACTTCCTTAACCAACCACTGCGCGGCCTCAATCTCGGCAGCGCCCGTTGCGACACCCACCAGCGATACGATGCCGCCGCGGCGGGCGTAGGTGACGGCCTGGTTAATGGTGGCCGGAATACCGGCGCACTCGAACACCACGTCTGCACCGCCAACGCCAACGTGCGCGTAGAGTTGATCGTCGGCATCTTCAGCGAGGGGGTCGATGACAAGGTCGGCGCCAATGGTGGCTGCCAGCTCACGGCGCGATGCCTGAGGCTCAAGCAGCACGCAAGTACCGGCTCCGGCGGCCTTGGCGCATTGCAGCACCAGTAGCCCAATCGGACCACCGCCGATCACCACCACGCTGTCGCCCAGGCGAATATCGGTGCGTCGAGTGGCGTGGAGGGCCACCGTAACGGGTTCGAGAATTCCTGCCTGCTCATCACTCAGCTTGCTGTCCACCTGATACAACCGAGCGCCATCGAAAGCGATACTGGGGGCAAAGCCGCCATGCGGGGCGGCCATCGGCCCCATCCCACAGATGGCCGCAAACGCCACCTCGCAATGCGCAGCATCACCGCGCTGGCAGGTGCCGCAACTACCACAGGCCACCCGACCGCCAGCCGCAACGCGATCGCCTTCTTTACAGGTGGTCACTGCGCTGTCCACGGCACTTGCGTGGCCCACCCATTCGTGACCGCAGATCGCCGGGTTGTAGGGCGATCCGGATAGCCAGGCGTGCAAATCGGTCCCGCAAATACCGCAGTAGGCGATATCTACGATCACCTTGCCGGGTTCGACCACAGGGTCAGGAAAGTCCTTGAGTTCGATCTGTTCCTTGCCGGTAACCAGGCCTACTTGCATCGTTGCTACTCCACTATGGCTGATCGCCAGATTGATCTGAGTATACCCATCCACCCGGCGCTTGAAGTATAAAACCGGATAGCTTGACGGTTATTTCCAGCATCGGTTTACTGAGGGGTGTGGAATAGGGACTGATGGGACTTTTTGAGTAATGAATCTGTTTGGACATGTGGCCGACCCACAGGCAATCGCAATACGGGATGAGCGTAGCGCGGTAACCTGGGAAGTGCTCGATGAACAATTGAGCCGCTTCGCCAATCGTTTGCAGCAAGAGCCCCTGGGAGATGCGCGGCGCATAGCCGTGTTTGCCGAAAATGCGGTAGAGACCGGCATGGCAAACCTCGGTGGCTTGCTAGGTGGCGCAAGTGTCGTCCCGGTGAACTTTCATCTGACGGCGGAGGAGGCGGCCTATATTCTCGAAGATTCAGGCGCCGCGGTGCTGTTTGTCGGCCCAGCCACGGTTGAGCGCGGCGTTGCAGCCGCGAAACTTGCCGGGGTACCCACTGTTGTCGGCTGGTCTGGGGACGCTGGCAAGCCCCTGCAGGGCGCACTCGACTGGTCGGCATGGATCGCTGAAGGCGCTGCAGATTGCCCCGACCTCGAACGGTGTCCACTACCCAATTTGCTCTACACCTCGGGCACCACAGGCAGGCCAAAAGGGACTGAACTGCCACCCACCATGTTCGCGGGCGGGGGCAGTATCAAAGAGCACATGGCCGCATTGCGTGAGTCGCCCCTGGCGCCACTGGGCCCACACCTCATTGTTGGCCCCATGTACCACACCGGCCCTTTGTCCGGCGCAAGGCTGCTGGTGGCTGGCACGCAAAGTGTGGTGCTGGGCAAGTTCAACCCCGAGGCAACCCTTGCCGCCATCGACAAGTACAAGACCGCCAGCACCGTAATGGTGCCCACGCACTTCGTGCGCCTACTGGCGCTCCCCGACGAAGTTAAGGCCAAGTACGACTGTTCGAGCATGATTCGGGCATCCCACACGGGGGCCAAGTGTCCGGTGGAAGTGAAGAAGGCAATGATCGACTGGTGGGGACCTGTGTTTACCGATGCCTATGGTGCGAGCGAAGTCGGCACCACCTGCATGATCACCTCGGAAGAATGGCTGGAAAACCCAGGCTCGGTGGGACGCTCTGTGCCACCCTTTACGGCCATGGTGCTGGACGACGATGACAATGTGGTGCCCGCTGGCACCGAGGGTCGACTGTTTTTTAAAGACGCCACCGGCCGTGGCGTGGTGTATCACAACGATCCCGAGAAGTCGGCGGCCGCCCATATTGCGCCCGGCGTGTTTACCCTCGGTGAGATTGGCTACATGAACGAAGAGGGGTTTGTGTTCATCACAGACCGGTTCAGCGACATGGTGGTGTCGGGTGGCGTGAACCTGTATCCGGCCGAAGCCGAGCAAGTTTTGATTGAACACGACGACGTGCTCGATGTGGCCTGCATTGGCGTGCCACACGCCGAGATGGGTGAAGAGTTAAAGGCGCTGGTTATCGCAAAGTCAGATAACCACGTGAGCGAAGCTGAGTTGATTAACTGGTGTCGTGATCGGCTGTCCACCTACAAGTGCCCTCGTAGTCTTGAGTTTGTCGCCGACCTTGGCCGTAACACCATGGGTAAAATCAACAAACGCAAACTCCGCGCCCCTTATTGGGCAGATAAGTAACTAGAGAACGGAGCAACTAATGCCAATAATGAAACACCCCAGTTCCGGCGCCGTATACACCTTGCGCGACGACGGCAATGTGGATGTCGAAAACAACGGTGTCAAAGGTGTATTCAGCAGCGGTGGCCGCTACCTTGAAGGCGACATCAAGCAAGCCGACCCCCATTTTATTCTCTGGTTAGCCGGCCCACAGTTGCCGGTAGAAGCCCAAGTCAGAGTCAACCGATAGATCCCTGCGTAATCCGTTAACAGGAGACAGGCCATGGCCACCCCAGCAAACAAAATTGAACCGCGTTCTGCCGGCATCAGCTATCAGGATTTGATCGCTACAGACGCAGTGCCGCCGCCAAAGACGCTAACACTCGAGGGCAAACTCGAAAGCGATGTCACCACCGTGCCGGTGTCGAGGTATACCAGCAAAGAATTTCATGACCTCGAAATGAAAAAACTCTGGCCCCGCGTTTGGCAAATGGCGTGCCGGGAAGAAGAGATTCCCAAAGTAGGGGATCATTATATTTACGAGATTGGCAGCTACTCAATAATTGTCGTGCGCACCGCAGAGGGCATTAAGGCCCATCACAACGTGTGCCGGCATCGGGGCCGCAAGCTGTGCGAGCACCCTGGGCGAGGTCATTCGCCAAGTTTTATCTGCCCGTTCCATGGGTTTAGCTGGAACGTCGATGGCAGCCTGCGTAATGTCACCTCAGACTGGGATTTTCCGCACATCGACAAGGACAACTTCGATCTCACGCCAGTCAAGGTGGGCCACTGGGGGGGGTGGGTGTTCATCAATATGGACGCAGACGCGCAGCCCTTTGAAGAATTCTATGGCGATTTGCAGAAACACTTTGATGTGTGGCGACCGGAAGAGCGCTACATCGAAGCTCATGTCGCCAAGGTAATGCCATGCAACTGGAAGCTCGCCCAGGAAGCGTTCATGGAAGCGTTTCATGTGGTTACCACGCACCCACAGATACTGGCGGGTATTGGGGATGAGAACACGCAATACGATGCCTGGGGTAATTTCTCCCGCGCGATTACCCCTAATGGGACACCCAGCCCGCATCTGCGTTGGGAGCCCGATGAGCAGGAGATGTTCGAAGCAGTAATAATGCACAAGCTCGACGACCCGGCAGCACCTCGCGTGCCTGAGGGTCTAAGGGCGCGCAGCATGATGGCAGCCGGCGCGCGCGAGGCTTTGCGTGACGTGGTGCCCGAAGAGGTGCCCATTTCGGATGCTGATGTTTCCGACAGTATTTATTACACACTGTTTCCCAACTTCCACCCTTGGGGTGGCTACAACCGGATCGTGTATCGATTCCGACCCTGGAAGAACCACCACGACAAATCGCTAATGGAGTGTTACTACCTGACCCCATTCAAGGACGGACAACGGCCACCACCGGCCGAAATGCACCTGCTCACGGAGGAAGACGATTGGACCCAGGCACCAGAGCTTGGTCTGTTGGCGAAGGTGTTTCAACAAGACAGCTTCAATCTGCCACACGTGCAAACCGGGTTAGAGGCCGCACCCTACGAAGAGGTGACGCTGGCCCGTTATCAAGAAACCAAACTGCGCCACTTCCATCACCTGCTAAATGAGTGGATTGCCTAGCGCGCCGGGTCGGCCACTAGCTGGTCTTGACCATCAGTTTGCCGGTATTAACGCCGGCAAACAGGGCAACGAGTGTTTCTGGTAATTTGCTGAACCCGTTCACAACCGTGGTGCCTTGCTTGAGTTCGCCGCTGTTAAGCCAGCCGCGCATGACTTCGGCAGCAGCCGGAAACTGGTCGGCGTAATCGAGCACGATAAAGCCTTCCATACGGGCGCGACGATACACGAGGTTAAAATAGTTCTTTGGTCCAGCGAGTTCGCCGGTTGCGTTGTAGCGCGAGATACCCCCGCAAATCACCACGCGGGCGTTGGTTGCAATGCGCTCGAGCGCGATGTCGAGTATCTCGCCGCCAACGTTGTCGAAGTAAATGTTGATGCCGTCGGGTGCGAGCTTGTCGAGCGCATCAGCGATGTTCTGGGTTTTGTAATTTATCGCAAAGTTAAACCCCAGTTCGTTCGTGAGCCAGTCACACTTTGCGTCGCTGCCTGCGATGCCTATCACCGTGCAGCCTTTGATGCGTGCGATCTGGCCGGCTATGCTGCCGGTGGCGCCAGCCGCACCACTAATAACAACGACATCACCAGCCTTGGGCTCGCCGATGTCCAGCAGACCGAAGTAGGCGGTCATGCCGGTGCCACCCAGCACTCCTAAAGCCTGTTCTGCGGAAGTGTTTTCAGGGTAGCGACGCAGCGCAGCAGATCCTTCGAAGACAACGTAATCCTGCATGCCAAAGGTGCCGCCGACCATATCGCCAACGGCAAAGTCGGGGTGGTTACTTTCCACAACTCGACCCACTCCGCCTGCGCGCATGACATCGCCGATGTTGAGTGGTGCGACATAGTCAGCGCGGTTCTCCATCTGGCCGCGCATGGAAGGATCAAGAGAGATGTGGGTGGTTTGTACGAGTATCTCGTTTGGTCCTGGAATCGGTTTGGGTACTTCGGTGTATTCGAAATCACTCTCTTGCACCATACCGCTTGGGCGCGCGGCCAACAAAAACTGTCGGTTCATGTTACTCATTGGTGTCTCTTCCTGTTCGGTCTGAAGCTGTTACTGACTGGTCTTGGCCAGCAAGCGAAAGCCAGGCAATGGGTGTCCCCGGCACAGTGGTTTTTGAGCGTACGATTTCACCCACACGCCAATTTACCTGGTTCTGCGCCCCCTCAACCACATCGTGCAAAATTTGGTTAGTCACTTCGAGTGCGGGAGGCAGCGCTGTTATGGTCGCGCGCTGGTACATGTAGAGCACGCCGCCGTCGATGTGAGCCCCGTATGGTTCTAGCGCCAGTGTCGTGTCTGCGGTTACCAGCGTAAAATTCTTTTTCAGGTAGTTCATTAACCGCGCACTCGATTCCAAATCGAGCGTACCCCTGGTGTCCCCGAGACGAGCCAGCAACACAAGCGCATCATCCAGATGCAGACTATGAGTGACTTCAAGTGCACGCTCCTGCGCCTGCCAGACGATGTCACTGGTTGTGAGGTTGAGCCGATGGGCGGCAAGCGATTGGGTAACGCTAATTGCACTAACCAGCAACAGGAATTGCAGGGTGCGGCACAAGTGAAGGGACGCAGTGGTTGGATGTGTTCTGCTATTTGGCATTGAGCGGCACAGCTTTTTTATTTGTCTCGTCCTCGAGTTCAGCCATCATGCCCTTCATCAGGTTGCGCGTTTCATCGGGCCACTTGTAGAGCTCTAGTCGTGACTTGGTGATACGCCGTGGGAAGGCGTTATCTGAAACATCGACGTCAGCGGTTTGGTGATCAGGGTCAAACACCACGCTCGTTAGCTGTTTGTCGCTAATAAGCAGCTTGGTGACGTAGTCGTTGTTGCGCCGCCAGATCTCGGCCGGAATGTTGTAGCGCTCGCTAGTGCCATCCGCGAAGGTCAAACTCAGGGGCAGGGGCGTTAGCAGACCGCCTTCGTTGCTGAAGTCGATAAAATAGACAAAGTCCTGGTCCTTCAGTGCCCGAGCCAGCGCCTGTTGCTCTATGGGTTCAAGATCATCTATATAACTCTGATAGGCATTGCGTTCTTCATTGCTGGGCGTGTATTTGTCGTTGGCGTTGTAGAAATCCTTCAGTCCGTCAACACGTTCAACACGCGGGACAATGCCTTCCGCCCGATTGCGCTGTTGTTCAATAGGTTCTGGGTGGTTGGCTTCATCCAGCGCTTTTTGTGCTGGCAGGTCAATCGTTGGATCGCCACTGGCAATTTTGTATTCGCGCACATCGACAAGGTTCACATCCACGTGATCCGTGCTGTAAAACCAGCCGCGCCAGAACCAGTCGAGGTCGGTGGCCGATGCGTCTTCCATGGTTCGAAAGAAGTCCGCTGGCGTTGGTCGTTTAAAACGCCAGCGACGCGAATACTCCCTGAAGGCCGAGTCGAACAGTTCGCGTCCCATCACGGTTTCGCGCAGCACAACCAGTGCCGCCGCCGGTTTGGTGTAGGCGTTAGGGCCAAACTGCAGAATAGAATCTGACTGCGTCATGATCGGCACCTGGTTTTCGCTCGTCATGTAGCTGCTGATCTGATCAAGAATCGACAGTCGATCGTCCGCAGCGAAGAAGTTTTCTTCCCATTCAAGCGAGGCCACGTACTCCAGAAAACTGTTGATGCCTTCGTCCATCCAGGTCCATTGCCGTTCATCAGAGTTGACCGTCATCGGAAAGTAGATGTGGCCAATCTCGTGAATGATTACGCCAATGAGTCGGGCTTTGGTGCTACGCGAGTAACTGTAGTCCTGCTTCTGCAGGGCCGTTTTGGGCTTGCTCGTGGCGTTGGGATTGTTGTCCTCGTCTTGTTCCTCTTCTTCTTTCTCTTCTTTTGCGGGCTCGGGTCGATAGCCATTAAAGGTGATCATGGGGTACTCCATGCCTCCGCGTTTCCAGGTGTTCACACTCTGGGCGGTCGGATACGGGTAGGGGAACGAAAACCGTGAGTAGACGTCGAGCGTGTGCACCACCGACTGCGTGGAGTATTGGCTCCACAAAGGGTCGGCCTCATTGGGGTAGAACGACATCGCCAGAACGTTCTTGTACTCGCCCGCTGCTTGCTTGTGACGCATGGCATCCCAGATGAACTTGCGTGAACTTGCCCAGGCAAAGTCGCGTACGTTGGTGGCCTTAAAGCGCCAGGTACGTTGTTGGTCCGACTTGCTGGCTTCGTTGTCTTTAGCCTCAGCCGGTGTCACCACATAGACCTGCTTGTCGGCACTGCGCGCCTGCTGCAAGCGTCTGCGTTGGGTAGCAGACAACACGTCGCCCTCGTTGGTTAGTTCACCGGTCGCAGACACGATGTGGTCGGCCGGTACGGTTAGCGCAACCTCGTAGTCACCAAACTCGAGTGTGAACTCGCCACGACCCAAAAACTGATGATGTTGCCATGCCACATAGTCAGTGTAGGCGGCCATACGCGGAAACCATTGGGCGAGAAAATAGATGTAGGTATCGCTCTCTTCAAAGTGCTCATAGCCGCCTCTGGCCCCAACAGCGTCTTCGTCAGCAATGGCAAACTGCCAGTCGATCTGCAGTATCTGTTGGCTGCCGGGTTTGAGCGGCGTCGGCAGGTCGACCCGCAGCATGGTATCCACCACCGTATTTCGCAGCGCGCGGCCGCTGCCGTCTGTCAGTGCCGTGATCTCAAAGCCGTAATCGATGTCTTTTTTTGACTGGTAGGCGCGCAAGCGACCAAAGCTGAGTGAGTCGCTGACTCCATCATCGCCTTTGCCGCCCGTGCGCGACCGCTCTTCCAGCGAGTCACGACGAAACCGGTTCTGATCAAGTTGTAACCACAGGTAGGGCAGAGTGTCGGGTGAATTATTGCTATAGGTGATGGTCTGGCTGGCGCTGACCCTGCGGTTGGCTTCATCAAGCTGCGCTTCAATGTTGTAGTCAGCCTGCTGTTGCCAGTATTGGTGCCCAGGCGCGCCCGCCGCGTTGCGGTAGACGTTGGGCGTGGGCAGAGTCTGCTCAAGCTGG
>CAZSYU010000102.1:0-14263 GCA_964611345.1 uncultured Pseudomonadales bacterium | reverse complement strand
TTAACGTGCGGCTTGGTACGCTCGAATTTCTCTTTACTCATCTAAACAACGCCTCCTTCACGGCATTTGGGTATCGGGTTATCCCTATTATTAAGTGTAGCTATCAGGTGTGGTTTTTATCTCGTAATGATATTTCTTATCTCGTAATGATAGGCGCAGCAATAGCGTCCGGCACTACATTATATTTTTCGAATTCCATGGTGAACGTTGCGCGTCCTTGCGAGGCACTGCGCAGGTCAGTCGAGTAGCCGAACATCGCAGCCAGGGGCACAAGTGCGCGAATAATTTTGCCAGCGGGACTTTCGTCCATACCTTCAATCATTCCCCGGCGACGATTCAAATCACCAACCACTTCACCCATGTGCTCTTCAGGACACACCACTTCCACAGCCATCATAGGCTCAAGCAACGCAGGCTGAGCCTGCGCAACGCCTTCACGCAGCGCCGTGGAAGCAGCGATCTTAAATGCAACCTCAGAAGAATCAACCTCATGAAACGAGGCCTTATACAGGGTGGCGCGCACGCCTATCATCGGATAGCCGGCTAACACGCCGTTGGTCATCTGCTCTTGAATACCCTTGTCTGCGGCCGTAACAAACTCAGCCGGCAACGTGCCAGGTTCAAGCTCATCAACAAACTGGTAAACACCGCCCTCATCGTCGGCATAGGGTTCCAGGCGTAACCACACGTGACCGTATTGGCGCTTGTCACCGGTTTCCCGATCAAACTTGCCTTCGATGTCTACCTGACCACGAATGGTCTCGCGATAGGCCACCTGGGTTTTGCCGACGTTGGCGTCAACCTTAAACTCACGCTTCATGCGATCAACAATAATCTCAAGGTGCAACTCACCCATACCAGAGATTACGGTTTGGCCCGTCTCCCGGTCGGTGGCAACGCGGAACGACGGATCTTCCTGCGCCAACTTCTCGAGTGCCACCGCCATTTTTTCCTGGTCAGCAACACCGCGCGGCTCAACGGCAACAGAGATAACCGGCTCCGGAAACTCCATCTTCTCAAGCGTGATAATTTTTTTCAGGTCACACAGAGTTTCCCCTGTGGTGACAAACTTCATGCCAATGGCGGCTGCAATGTCGCCAGCGCGCACTTCTTTGACGTCTTGCCGGTCATTCGCGTGCATCTGCACCATGCGGCCAATGCGTTCTTTTTTACTCTTGATCGGATTGAAAACCTGATCGCCAGTAGCGAGCACCCCCGAATACACCCGGAAGAACGTTAGCGTACCAACGAAGGGATCGGTGGCGATCTTGAAGGCCAGTGCGGAAAACGGTTCATCATCGCTCGACTCGCGTGTGGCAACCGTTTCGCCATCTTTCAACACGCCTTCAATCGCCTTTACTTCCGGGGGTGCGGGTAGGTAATCAATAACGGCGTCAAGCATGGCTTGCACACCCTTGTTCTTGAACGCACTCCCACAGAGCGCAGGCACAACCTCGTTGGCCAACGTGCGCAGACGCAACCCGGCGCGAATCTGCTGTTCGGTTAACTCACTGTCTTCGAGGTAAGCTTCCATCAGCTCTTCGGATGCTTCCGCCGCACACTCAACCATTTGTTCGCGGTACTGTTCAGCCTCTGCCTGTTGGTCTTCGGGTATGTCAGCAAGCTCGTAGGTAATGCCCTGATCGCTTTCGGTCCAGTAAATCGCCTTCATGCGCACCAGATCGATAACGCCCTTGAAGTTCTCTTCAGCGCCGATAGCCAACTGAACCGGGACGGGTTGTGCACCCAACCGCTCCTTAATCTGCTCAACAACGCGAAAGAAGTCGGCACCCTGCCGATCCATCTTGTTAACAAACACGATGCGCGGCACTTCGTAGCGATTGGCTTGCCGCCATACTGTTTCCGACTGGGGCTCTACACCCGAGGTGCCACAAAACACCACCACTGCCCCGTCGAGCACGCGCAGCGATCGCTCCACCTCAATGGTGAAGTCGACGTGTCCGGGGGTATCGATAATGTTAATGCGATGCTGGTCATACTGCCGATCCATGCCCTGCCAGAAACAGGTGGTGGCCGCCGACGTGATGGTGATACCGCGCTCCTGTTCCTGCTCCATCCAGTCCATGGTGGCGGCACCATCGTGCACCTCACCAATTTTATGAGACACACCGGTATAGAACAGCACTCTTTCAGTCGTTGTCGTTTTGCCGGCATCCACATGGGCGCAGATGCCGATATTACGATACCGGGAAAGAGGTGTGGCACGGGCCATCAGTAGCTTCTCGTTGCTCGAGCGGTATTGCGCGCTTAGTAACGGTAGTGCGAGAACGCCTTGTTGGCTTCTGCCATGCGGTGCGTGTCTTCACGCTTCTTCACCGCGGTGCCGCGACCTTCGGCAGCATCAAGCAGCTCACCAGCCAGACGCGCAGCCATCGACTTCTCGCCGCGACGCCGAGCACTGTCTACCAACCAACGCATGGCGAGTGCGCCACGACGTGACGGACGAACTTCGACAGGCACCTGATAGGTTGCACCACCCACGCGGCGAGACTTAACCTCGACCATGGGTGCAATGGCCTCAAGAGCTTTTTCAAAGGTTTCTACGGCCCCGTCAGCACCCTTTTGCTCGATCCGCTCAAAAGCACCATAAACAATGCCTTCTGCCACAGCTTTCTTGCCACTAACCATCACATGGTTAATGAACTTGGCAACGGTAGTGTTGTGATACTTGGGATCAGGGAGGATTTCGCGTTTCGCGATGACTCGACGTCTAGGCATTTTAAGCTCCTGGCTTCAGGTTAACTCCGCTCACAACACAGGATATAGAAACACCTGTTTAGGAACGGCCTTACTGGAGTGGGGACTAGCCCCGGCTCTGTATTTTTAATGGTATGAGTTGATCGGTTCTGAGTATGTTGTTTCGGTGTCTATTTAGGCTTTTTGGCGCCGTACTTGGAGCGACCCTGGCGGCGATCGGTAACGCCTGATGTATCCAGCGTGCCGCGCACGGTGTGATAACGCACACCTGGCAGATCCTTAACTCGACCCCCGCGAATCAGCACCACCGAGTGCTCCTGCAGGTTGTGGCCTTCGCCGCCGATGTATGACGACACTTCGTAACCGTTGGTGAGACGTACCCGGCATACCTTGCGCAAGGCCGAGTTCGGCTTCTTGGGCGTGGTGGTGTAAACGCGGGTGCAAACACCGCGACGCTGTGGGCAGGCCTGGAGCGCAGGCACAATGTTCTTATCGACTTTGCGCTTACGGGGCTTGCGAACGAGTTGGCTAATGGTGGCCATTTACGGGGTGACTCTCTGTAATTTCTTGTGGTTCTTAGGGGGCGCGGATTCTAGCACCCCCTATCGGCTTGCGCTACTCATCCGCGAGGGCTGATGCGCTGCTGGGCTATTCGCCCTCGGGCTTGTCTTCAGCTGCTGCCTCGGGGGCTTCTGGTTCCGCTTCAGGAGCATCCGCTTCCGCGGTGGCCTCATCCCCAGCTTTTTCGACAGCTTCTTCGGCCGCTTCTTCAACAGCTTCTTCGGCAGGCGCTTCGGGCTCTTCCGGCTTCGGCTCTGGCAGCACAACCTTGATCAGGCCCTCTGCCAACAGAATCTTCGCCTTCTCGTCGCCGTTAATGTAGGCCTTGTCAGCACCCTTGACGGCATAGCGCTCAGAGCGCTTTTGATACACCGTGTATTCGGCAGTTCTTTTAACTACTTTCATATCTCTACTTTCACTTGTGTTTTTAATCACTAAGGTTGCAACTGCCCCTCAAAAAGGGGCAGTTGCAACGTGCTACTCGCCCGAGCTGAGCGCTTCGGAAAGCGCGGCTTCGATCTCGTCTGCGGTTGGACCTTCGCTCTCGACGGCCTTTTGCGTCAGATCGTCTTCGCGACGGCGTTTGCGATCGGCGTGGTACGCCAATCCGGTGCCGGCAGGAATCAATCGACCCACAACCACGTTCTCTTTCAAGCCCCGGAGAAAATCGCGCTTACCGGTCACCGCAGCTTCCGTAAGTACACGCGTAGTTTCCTGGAACGACGCCGCCGAAATGAACGACTCTGTAGCGAGTGACGCCTTGGTAATACCCAACAGTAAGCGCTCGAACTTGGCGGGCTGCTTTCCCTCCGCTTCAAGCGCTTCGTTGACTTCCATTAACTGGTTGTAGGAGAGCTGCTCGCCGCGAATCAGGTGGCTGTCGCCAGAGTCGGTGATCTCCGCCTTGCGCAGCATCTGCCGCACAATCACTTCTATATGCTTGTCGTTGATCTTCACACCCTGCAGGCGATACACCTCCTGGATTTCGTTGGTGATGTAGTTCGCCAACTCATCCACGCCCTTCAGACGCAGAATGTCGTGTGAGCTGGGAGCACCTTCCGATACCACTTCGCCACGTTCAACATTTTCGCCTTCGAACACTGAGATGTTGCGCCATTTAGGAATCAGCGTTTCTACCGGATCGCCATCAGGAGGCGTCAATACGAGACGACGCTTGCCTTTGGTTTCCTTACCGAAGCTAACCGCTCCGGTAATTTCCGCAAGAATTGCTGGCTCTTTTGGCTTCCGCGCTTCGAACAGATCAGCAACGCGAGGCAGACCACCCGTGATATCACGAGTCTTCGAACCTTCCTGCGGTACGCGGGCAATAACCTCACCCACACCCAGTTGCTGACCATCTTCGATGTTCAGAATGGAGTTGTTTGGCAGACGATACAGCGCCGGCACATCAGAGCCCGCGAGCATGACGTTTTCGCCATTCTCATCAAGCAACTGAATAGAAGGCACGAGATCTTTACCCGCGGTTGAACGATCCTTGGGATCCATAACCGAGATGTTGGTAAGACCTGTGAGCTCATCCGTTTGCCGGTTGATAGACAGACCGTCTTCCATCTGCTGGAACACAACCTTACCTGCCACTTCCGTAACAATGGGGTGTGTGTGCGGATCCCACTGGGCAATAATCTGCCCCGCTTCTACTTCGTCACCTTCAGACGCCGAAATCACAGCACCGTATGGCAGCTTGTAACGTTCGCGCTCACGACCCGCCGAGTCTGCAATCGCAACCTCACCAGAACGTGACACAGCAACCAACTCGCCGCTGGTACGAGTTACCGTCTTGAGGTTTTGCAGACGAACCGTTCCGCCGTGTTTCACCTGCACGTTATCAATAGCCGTTGCCCGTGACGCCGCACCACCGATGTGGAACGTACGCATGGTGAGCTGGGTACCCGGCTCACCAATCGATTGCGCCGCGATAACACCAACCGCCTCACCCACATTCACCAGGTGACCACGAGCCAGGTCGCGTCCGTAGCACAGCGAGCAAACCCCGTACTTGGTGCCGCAGGTAATAGCCGAGCGTGTAACGATTTCATCCACGCCCATTCTATCGAGCGCTTCTACGCCGACTTCGTCGAGTAACGTGCCCGCCGAAATGAGCACATCTTTGCCATCAGAGCTGAGGACGTCCTGCGCAACAACACGACCCAGCACACGCTCTGACAGTGGTTCGACAACGTCGCCGCCTTCGATAACCGCTGCAACCAGCAAGCCTTCTTCGGTACCACAGTCGTGCTCGGTCACCACCATGTCCTGGGCGACGTCAACAAGACGCCGGGTCAGGTACCCGGAGTTAGCCGTTTTCAACGCGGTATCGGCCAGACCCTTACGAGCGCCGTGAGTTGAAATAAAGTACTCGTTTACCGACAAGCCTTCGCGGAAGTTCGCGACAATTGGCGTCTCGATAATACTGCCGTCAGGTTTGGTCATCAGACCACGCATGCCGGCCAGCTGACGAATCTGGGCAGGTGAACCCCGCGCTCCAGAGTCGGCGTACATAAACACGGAGTTGAACGACGACTGTTCTTCGTCCTCTCCATCACGGTTTTTAACGTTCTCTTTCGAGATGCCGTCCATCATCGAGCGGGCAACCAGGTCGTTAGCACGAGACCAGATATCAACCACCTTGTTGTACTTCTCGCCTTGGGTAACCAGACCTGAGGAGTACTGGCTTTCAATCTCGTTAACTTCCGCTTCTGCGTCACCAACAATCTGGGCTTTTGCATCAGGGATAACAAAATCGTTTACGCCAATCGATGAGCCAGAGCGTGTCGACTGGGCAAACCCGGTGTACATCAACTGATCGGCAAACACCACCGTCTCTTTCAATCCAACGTTGCGATAGCACTCGTTGATCAGGTTAGAGATGGAGCGCTTGTCCATGTTTTTGTTAACAAGGTCAAAAGAGATGCGATCCGGTACAATGTCATACAGCAGCGCCCGGCCAACAGTAGTGTCGTAGACGGTATTGAACGCATCGTAATCGGTAGCGGTTTCATTCTCGCGCCGTTCGGTGATGCGCACCTTAACCTTTGCATGCAGGTCCACTTCGCCGGAATAGAACGCACGATGCACCTCAGCCACGTCAGAAAACACGGTGCCTTCGCCTTGCACGTTCACCATCTCGCGGGTCATGTAGTACAAACCGAGAATAACGTCTTGCGACGGCACAATAATCGGCTCACCACTGGCGGGTGACAGAATATTGTTTGTCGACATCATCAGTGCACGACTTTCGAGCTGCGCTTCCAGTGTTAGGGGTACGTGTACCGCCATCTGGTCACCATCGAAGTCAGCGTTGTACGCTGCACAAACGAGCGGGTGCAACTGTATAGCCTTACCTTCGATGAGTACGGGCTCGAACGCCTGAATGCCCAGTCTGTGCAGTGTGGGTGCACGGTTAAGCAACACCGGGTGCTCACGAATAACGTCAGCCAGAATGTCCCAGACTTCCGCGGTTTCGCGCTCTACCATTTTCTTGGCAGCCTTGATGGTTGTCGCCAACCCCTTGGCTTCGAGCTTACCGAAGATGAACGGCTTGAACAGTTCCAGTGCCATCTTCTTCGGCAGACCACACTGGTGGAGTCGCAGCGTTGGGCCAACCACAATTACCGAGCGGCCAGAGTAATCGACACGCTTGCCGAGCAGGTTCTGACGGAAGCGGCCTTGCTTGCCTTTGATCATGTCAGCGAGTGACTTGAGCGGACGCTTGTTGGAACCGGTAATCGCACGACCACGACGACCGTTATCGAGCAGCGCGTCAACAGATTCCTGCAACATGCGCTTCTCGTTGCGCACGATGATGTCCGGCGCGTTGAGATCCAGCAGCCGCTTCAGGCGATTGTTGCGGTTAATAACCCGGCGATACAGATCGTTCAGATCAGAAGTTGCAAATCGGCCACCGTCCAGAGGTACCAGCGGTCGCAGATCTGGCGGCAGAACCGGCAGAACCGTCATGATCATCCAGTCGGGCTCGTTGCCAGAAGTCACAAAGGCTTCCATCAACTTTAAGCGCTTCGACAGCTTTTTGATCTTGGTTTCAGAGTTGGTCGCCGGAATCTCTTCACGAAGAATGTTGATCTCTTCGTTCAGGTCCAGATCGAGCAGCAAGTCACGAACTGCCTCGGCACCCATCTTGGCAGTGAATTCGTCACCGAATTCTTCCAGCTTCGAGAAGTACTCTTCGTCCGTCAGCAGCTGACCCGCCTCGAGGTCGGTCATGCCGGGCTCAATCACCACAAAGGACTCGAAGTACAGCACACGTTCGATGTCGCGCAGGGTCATATCAAGCAGTAAGCCAATGCGCGATGGCAGCGACTTCAGGAACCAGATGTGGGCAACCGGGCTCGCAAGCTCGATGTGCGCCATGCGTTCGCGACGAACCTTGGTCAGGGTGACTTCAACGCCACACTTCTCACAGATTACGCCGCGATGCTTCAGCCGCTTGTACTTGCCACACAGGCATTCGTAGTCTTTTACCGGACCAAACACGCGCGCACAGAACAAGCCGTCGCGCTCGGGCTTAAAGGTTCGATAGTTGATCGTTTCAGGCTTTTTAACTTCCCCGAACGACCAGGACCGGATCATGTCAGGCGATGCAAGGCCGATTCGCAGTGAATCGAATTCCTCGATCTGGCCTTCCTGAGCTTTCAGCAGGTTGAGTAGGTCTCTCATTCGCTTTCCTCCAGTTCCATATCAATGCCCAGTGACCTGATCTCCTTAACGAGTACGTTAAAGGACTCAGGCATACCTGGCTCCATATCGAAGTCGCTATCGACGATGTTCTTGTACATCTTCGTGCGACCCGCGACATCATCAGACTTCACCGTCAGCATTTCTTGCAGGGTGTAAGCCGCGCCGTACGCTTCCAGTGCCCATACTTCCATCTCACCGAAGCGCTGACCACCAAACTGCGCCTTACCACCCAGCGGCTGCTGAGTAACAAGCGAGTAGGAGCCAGTAGAGCGAGCGTGCATCTTGTCATCAACCAGGTGGTTGAGTTTCAACATGTACATGTATCCAACGGTTACCGGACGATCAAACTTATCGCCGGTACGACCATCCCAAAGCTCCGATTGTCCGGTTGCAGACAATCCGCCCAGCTCCAGCATGCGTTTGATCTCATCTTCGGTTGCTCCATCAAACACCGGTGTTGCGATCGGCACGCCGGCTTTTAAGTTGTTCGCAAGCGTCATGATCTCGGCGTCGCTAAACGAATCGAGGTCTTCCTTGCGACCGGCGGAACCGTTGTACACCTTGTCGAGATAGCCACGAATCTCAGTGGCCTGGCGACTCTCTTCCAGCATTTCGTTGATACGCTCGCCCATGCCCTTGGCTGCCCAGCCAAGGTGGGTTTCAAGCACCTGCCCCACGTTCATGCGCGAGGGCACGCCCAGTGGGTTAAGAACGATATCTACCGGTTCGCCTTTTTCGTCGAACGGCATGTCTTCAACTGGCTTGATTACCGAAATAACACCCTTGTTACCGTGCCGGCCTGCCATCTTGTCGCCGGGCTGAATACGACGGCGAATTGCGAGGTAGACCTTAACAATCTTCAGTACGCCAGGCGCCAGATCATCACCGGTTTCAATTTTGGTGCGCTTGTCGGTGTAACGATCATCGAGCTGCTTCTTGCGTTCAGCAAGCTGCTTCTCGGCACCATCAAGCTGTGCGTTCAGACCGTCGTCGTCCATCCGAATCTTGAACCACTCATCACGAGTCAGCGTATCGAGGTACGCTTCTGTGATGGTCAGGCCTTTCGTTTCGTTTGGCGCACGAGTGGCTTTTTTGCCGTTTAGCTGGCGCCGCAGACGCTCGTAAGTCGCACCTTCAACAATGCGGTATTCGTCGTCGAGATCTTTGCGAATTTGCGCAAGTTCAGCTTCTTCGATGTCGCGGGCACGCTGATCTTTTTCGACGCCATCGCGCGTGAACACGCGAACGTCGATGACCGTACCTTTAACACTGGTGGGAACCCGCTGGGACGTATCTTTAACGTCTGACGCTTTCTCACCAAAGATGGCTCGCAACAACTTCTCTTCCGGCGTGAGCTGGGTTTCGCCCTTGGGCGTTACCTTACCAACCAGAATGTCACCAGCACTTACCTCTGCACCGATGTAGACAATGCCTGACTCGTCAAGCTTCGACAGAGCACCTTCGCCCACGTTTGGAATATCACAGGTGATTTCTTCTGGCCCAAGCTTGGTATCGCGAGCAATACAGGTGAGTTCCTGAATGTGCACCGACGTAAAGCGATCTTCCTCAACAACGCGCTCAGAGATCAAAATCGAGTCTTCGAAGTTGTAACCATTCCAGGGCATAAATGCGATGCGCATGTTTTGCCCGAGCGCCAGCTCACCCATGTCGATAGACGGGCCGTCGGCCAAAATATCGCCACGCGCAATCTTGTCGCCCGGCATTACCAGCGGGCGCTGGTTAATGCAGGTGTTCTGATTCGACCGGGTGAACTTGGTGAGGTTGTAGATATCAACACCCGCCTCGTCCGCGGCCGTCTCTTCATCCGACACTCGAACTACCACGCGGGCTGCATCGACGCTGTCGATAACACCACCACGTTCGGCAACCACACATACGCCCGAGTCGCGAGCAACGTTGCGCTCCATACCCGTGCCTACCAGAGGCTTCTGGGTGCGAATGGTCGGAACTGCCTGACGCTGCATGTTTGAGCCCATCAAGGCGCGGTTCGCATCGTCGTGCTCAAGAAACGGAATGAGGGACGCTGCCACCGAAACTACCTGCTTCGGCGAAACGTCCATGTAGTTCACGCTCTCAGGTGCTGCACGGGTAAATTCGTTTTGGTGTCGAACTTCCACAGATTCGGTATCGAGTCGACCCTTGTCATTAATAGGCGTATCCGCCTGGGCGATAACGTACTCAGCTTCGTCAATGGCCGACAGGTACTCGATATCGAAGGTTACCTTGCCATCAACCACCTTGCGGTACGCTGATTCCAGGAAACCGTAGTTGTTGGTGCGCGCATAGCTCGCAAGCGAGTTAATCAGACCAATGTTTGGACCTTCAGGGGTCTCAATAGGGCACACCCGACCATAGTGCGTTGGGTGTACGTCGCGAACCTCAAAGCCTGCACGCTCACGCGTCAGACCACCCGGCCCAAGTGCGGAGACACGACGCTTGTGCGTCACTTCCGACAGCGGGTTGTTCTGATCCATAAACTGCGAGAGTTGGCTCGACCCGAAGAACTCTTTGATCGCCGCCGCTACTGGCTTGGCGTTGATCATATCTTGCGGCATCAGGCCTTCGCTTTCTGCCAGGCTCAGGCGTTCTTTAACCGCCCGCTCAACCCGAATCAGGCCAACGCGAAACTGGTTTTCAGCCATTTCACCAACAGAACGAACACGCCGGTTGCCCAGGTGATCGATGTCGTCCACAACGCCCTTACCGTTACGAATATCGATCAGTGTATGCAGCACGTCGATGATGTCGTTACGGTCAAGAATGCCTTCACCAAGAATCTCTTCCCGGCCAAGACGGCGATTGAACTTCATGCGACCTACCGCAGACAGATCGTAGCGATCGCTCGAGAAGAACAGGTTGTTGAACAGGTTCTCTGCGGCTTCTTTAGTTGGCGGCTCACCGGGACGCATCATGCGATAGATTTCTACCAGCGCTTCCAGGCGGTTGCTTGTAGCATCAATACGCAGGGTATCAGACACGTATGGACCCGAGTCGAGATCGTTTGTGTAGATCGTCTCTATATTGGAAGTCTCCGCCTCCATCAACACTTCCAACACTTCTTCAGTGATGATGGTGTTGCATGGCATCAGTACTTCGCCAGTGCTTTCATCAATGATGTCGCGCGCAGTTACGTGCTCAAGCAGATACTCGCGCGGCACTTCCAGGCGCTTCATACCCGACTTTTCGAGATCGCGTACGTGACGCGCAGTGATTCGTCGACCTTCTTCAACAACTAATGTACCGTCGCTGGTTTTGATATCAAACGAAGCAACATCGCCGCGCAGTCGCTCAGCGATCAGGTCCATCGAGAAACCGTCTTTCTTGACGTAGAACATGTTCTTCTCAAAGAACATCTCCAGAATTTCTTCTGATGTGCAGCCAAGCGCACGCAGGATGATGGTCGCGGGCAGCTTGCGTCGACGGTCGATCCTAACGAACACACAATCTTTTGGATCGTACTCAAAGTCGAGCCATGAACCACGGTAAGGAATAACCCGTGCTGAGTAGAGCAGCTTGCCCGATGAATGGGTCTTGCCCCGGTCGTGATCAAAGAACACGCCAGGTGATCGATGTAGCTGGGAGACCACTACCCGCTCGGTGCCATTAATAACAAAGGTACCGTTGGCGGTCATGAGCGGAATCTCGCCCATGTATACCTCTTGCTCTTTAACGTCCTTAACGGCTTTGTTGGAAGATTCTCTGTCGTAAATGATCAACCGCACCTTCACGCGCAACGGTGCCGCAAAGGTAATACCGCGCAGGGTACATTCCTTTACGTCGAATACGGGTTCGCCGAGGCGATAGTCCACGTATTCGAGCGCCGCATTGCCAGAGTAGCTGGCAATCGGAAACACAGATTTAAACGCCGCGTGCAGACCCGTCTCTTCACGCTCGCTATCTGCCTTTTTGGCATCCTTCGAACGGTTGAGCTTGGTTTGCAAAAAACGGTCGTAGGAGTCCACCTGAATCGCTAGCAGATACGGCAATTCCATTGCCTCGGACAATCGACCGAAGTCTTTTCTGATCCGCTTTTTTTCAGTGAAGCTATACGCCATTAGAATCTCCCAATTCTTGAATTTGAATCGGCACCGGCTTTTTTGCCGGTGACGACGATAGGCCGCATCCCTTCTCCGTTTTTACACAGAGAAAAAATGCAGCCTTTCTTGCTGATGACCCGCCGAGTGTCCCCACAAGGCAAGCCCCAACTAACAGCCAAGGTCAGTTACTTAACCTCGACCTGTGCTCCAGCTTCTTCGAGCTGCTTCTTCATATCGTCTGCTTCTTCCTTCGTTGCGCCTTCCTTAATCGGTGAAGGGGCCTCGTCGACCAGCGCCTTGGCTTCTTTCAAGCCCAGACCTGTAATGGCACGTACAGCCTTAATCGCGTTGACCTTCTTATCACCAGCGGCAGTAAGAATCACATCGAATTCGCTCTTATCTTCGGCTGCACCGCCGCCATCACCGCCAGCACCAGGTGCTGCTACGGCTACCGCTGCTGCTGCGCTCACGCCAAATTTTTCTTCCATTGCCGATACCAGCTCAACAATGTCCATCACGCTTTTTTCAGCGATCGCATCCAGAATCTCGTCGTTAGACAAAGCCATCTGAGTAAGTCTCCCAAGAGTTAATAAAAGTAATTAGTTGTTTCAAAGCGTTCAGCTGCAGTTAGGCCTCAGCCTTTTTTTGGTCTGCAACCGCAGCAACGACGCGCACCAGCTTTCCTGGTACTTCGTTGACGGTACGAACAAACTTGCCAATCGGCGCGTTCATCACACTCATCAACATTGCAATTGCCTCGTCACGTGTAGGTAGCTTGGCCAACCGGTCGATCTGATCGGCTGCTAAAAGCTCTCCACCAACGGCGAGCGCTTTAACTTCAAGCGCATCGAACTCCTTGGCATAGTCCTTTAACAGCCGGGCAGCTGCGCCCGGATCTTCCTGGGAAAACGCCAGCAACGTTGGACCGGCTAAGGCATCAGAAAGGCACTCATACTCAGTACCTTCTACAGCCCGCTTGGCCAGCGTGTTGCGCACCACGCGAACGTAAACGCCCGTCTCACGAGCTTTCACTCGCATTTCGGTCATTTCGCCCACTGTGAGTCCTCGATAATCAGCAAGCACTGCTGACATCGCGGTTCCCGCGGCTTCGTTTACCTCGGCAACGATTTGCTTCTTGTGCTCGAGTTTCAACGCCACATTCTTCTCCTGGACAACCCTGATGACTTTCTCACGAGAGAAAGCTGCCAGCGGTCATCCGCTAATGTCGGTTACCCGACGTTGCAGTCACGGCGCGGAGCGTCTGATTGTCGAGCACGACTTTCATTCGCTACTTACCGTCTGCGCAGGTTATTAAGAGTTTGGAACACAGAAGTTAGAAAACTTCGTTGCGCCGCCCTCTCCTGCGGTCTTCGACGTGGGCTTTGTGTTGACTAACGCCTGCACTCAGCCTGTCTAACTTGGTGCCAGCGAATCAGTGCCAACACCCCGTATCTCACTTTTTACTACTTAACCTCTATGTCTACCCTATATACCCACGGAGGCTTGATCGATCGTTACACCCGGTCCCATGGTGGTGGACAGGGTAATCTTCTTAAAGTACACGCCCTTGGCTGATGCGGGCTTGGCTTTGCGCAAATCAGCGATCAGCGCTTCGATGTTTTCGCGCACTTTGGTGGCATCAAATCCCACCTGGCCAACGCCGCCGTGCACAATACCGCCTTTATCGGTACGAAACTGCACCTGACCAGCTTTGGCGTTCTTAACCGCAGTAGTGACGTCTGGTGTCACCGTACCGGTTTTCGGGTTCGGCATAAGGCCCCGCGGGCCAAGCACCTTACCGAGCTGACCAACCAAACGCATCGCGTCGGGCGTTGCGATCAGCACATCAAAGTCCATGGCGCCGCCTTTGATGCTCTCCGCCAGATCTTCGAATCCGACCAGATCAGCGCCAGCCTCTTGCGCCTTGGCCACGTTGTCGCCCTGCGCGAACACAGCCACACGGACGGTCTTACCGGTGCCGTGCGGCAGCGTGGTTGCACCGCGAATGGCTTGATCTGATTTACGCGGATCAACACCAAGATTCACCGCCACATCGATTGACTCTTTGAGCTTGGTTTTCGACAGCTCGTTCAGCAGCGTTACCGCCTCATCGATGGGGTACAACTTATCAGGGTCAACCTTCTCGGCAATCGCTTTCATTCTTTTTGTCAGCTTGGCCATTTAAACACCCTCCACATCAATGCCAGCAC
>CAZSYU010000101.1:0-14448 GCA_964611345.1 uncultured Pseudomonadales bacterium | reverse complement strand
GTGGTATTGCGGGAGCAAACACCACGGGCGTCTACATTGACGACACGCCAATCACCGAAACCATCGACCCGCGCATTCTGGATTTGGAGCGGGTTGAGGTACTGCGTGGACCCACTGGCACTCTCTATGGGGCTCGCAACCTGGGTGGCACGATACGCCAGATCACACGCCAACCTTCAACCGAAGGGTTCGATGCGCGGGTGCGTGCACTGGTGTCTGGCACTGATGAAAGTGGCGATGCGAATTACTCGGTATTTGGTACCACCAACGTACCGCTCGGCGATAACGCCGCCGGTATTTTCTCCGTGTTTTATGAAGACGAAGCGGGTGTCTTTGACCGGCGCGTTGGGTCTATCCCCGACCATCTGGGTGCGCCCGCTACATTAGCCGGGGAGCCTGATGAGATCTCGCGCGATGTGGATTCGAAGGAAACCATTGCACTACAGGCGTCGCTTTTGTTCGACGCTGGGGAAAATCTAACCATTGCCCCGCGCATCATGTACCAAAAGACGGAACTCGACGGCTTTCCGCTGGCAGATATTGAGACGGGCAACTTCGATCAGAACCGTGACTTCAATGTCGATGAAGGTGGCGAAGACGAGTGGTATCTCGCAACACTTAACTTCAACTTGGAGACCTCGATCGGTAAGTTCACGTCAGCAAGCTCCTATTTTGATCGTGAGACCTTCGAAACCGAAGGTTCGGGTTCATTCATCAACTTTTTGCAGGCTTTGCCTGAAGCGGCCGGCGGCTTTGGATTATTTGACGTTATCCCGGTGACCCCGGTGGCATCCCCCATCTTCCGGGAACTTGAGTTTACGAGCTTCACCCAGGAATTGCGTTTTGCATCAGATCTGAACGGTCCGTTGAACTTTGTGGTGGGTGGCTTTTATCAAGACACTGATGATGACAGGAACTTTGTACCTCGCAACTTTGCGACCGGGCTGGAAGACAACTTTATCGAGTTGCAACAGACGCTGGGGATCCCGGGCCCTATAGAAGACATTTTCCCGTTTGGTGATCTGGTGTTCACTTCCGAGACACCCACCGATATCGAAGAGATTGGTGTTTTTGGGGAGTTTACCTACGACATCTCTGACCGGGTATCCGTGGTATTCGGTGCTCGCTGGTTTGATACCGAGGTCGATTTTGTGTCCCGCCAGGCCGGCTTGGCGTTTGGCATACCGTTGGGTAATGACGTTCCTCTCGACACCGTTGACCCTGCTATTGGCTCACAATCAGAGGACGGTACTATTTTCAAAGGCTCGATCGAGTACCAGGCAACAGATGATCTGTTTCTCTTCGCCACAGTAGCCGAAGGCTTTCGGCTAGGCGGTGCTAACACCCCGATCCCGGATACGCTGGGTTGCCCGGATGATCTCGCCGCATTGGGTCTGGCCAACCTGGATACGTCGGGCTTTGAATCGGACGATTTGGTGAGCTATGAGGTCGGCGTGAAGGCGGATCTGGGCGACCGCAGCAGAGTGAACGCCACTATCTTTTATATCGACTTTGAAGGCATTCAGCAGCCGGTGCAATTGCAGTGCGGCTTCCAGTTTGTCGGCAACTTCGGTGCGGCGCGTAGCCAGGGAGTCGAGCTTGAGTTTGTCAGTCAGCCCGTCGATAACCTGAACCTGAGCATCAACGTAGGTTACACCGACGCCGAGTTTACTGAGGACGTCTTTGGTGGTGCAGTCAACACTGACGGCGACCCTTTGCAGTTTGTGCCTGAGTGGACAGCTTCCGTGGTTGTTGACTACACCGTACCTGACGCTGTTGCTGGTTTTGATGCATTTGGGTTGGTGAACTTCAGCTATGTTGACGACAGCCTGAGTCTGGTTAACTCTGAACCTCGGATTCGAGACAGCTACGAGCAATTAGGTCTGCGTATTGGGCTGCGCAATGAGCGCTATACCGCTACGGTGTTTGCCCGCAATCTGACCAATGAACTCGCCAACCTGGCGGACAACCGATCGCTGGCTGCAGAAACGCCTGGACGTCCCAGGTTTGTCCAGAGCCGACCACGAACCATTGGCTTGGAACTACAGGCGCACTTTTAGGCGCTGTGCGGATGGGCGGAGTTAGGATCGCCTAACTCCGCTCCAGGCTCCAGCTCCGGGCTCCAGATAGGTATGTATATGTTTTCTCCGCTATGCCGTCGGCCGATAACGTTGTTGATGTTTGCGGCATTGGCGTTCGGATACAGTGGGCTGGGGGGGTGCGCCGTAGCAGAAACACCCGCATCAGCTGCTGACGCCGACGCTGATAGGACAGCGAGTTCAACTGAAACCGGGCTCGGTGGGCCCACACCTGTCGCTGCATCAGCACAAGATTACGCCGCGGTCTGCGGTATCTGCCACCTTGCCAGTGGTGCAGGGATACCTGGAGCCTTTCCTGGGTTGGACTCACGCTTGGCTGCGGTCGCGCAAAGTGACGCTGGCCGTGATTATCTGGTCGGTATTCTCTTCAACGGTCTGTACGGACTGATTGAGGTCAACGGCAGTCGCTATAATGGCTCGATGCCGCCGCTGGGTGCCCAGTTAAGCGACTCCCAGGCCGCTGGACTGCTGAACTATGTTGTCGCACAGTTCGGTGGCGATGCGACCAGTGCCACCTTTACTGAAGCAGAAGTAACTGCTCGCAAATCCAGTGTAGGCAGCACCAGTAGCGCAGACCTGCGCACTCGAGTGGCGCCGCTCCAGTAGCGAGCACCTTCTATTACCTGCTAATTAAGGTAATGTAACCGTCGCACAAGGAGTCATAACTAGTATGAGCACAATTGGTAAAAGTATGCGTAACGGTATGCACAAACCCGGTTCAGCACTCTTCACCCTGTTCTTGTCTGCCTGTCTCGTTGTCGCGCTCGGTACTGCGAGAGCGCAGGAGACCGCTGCCGCAGCGTTCCAGCCAGAACCGCTGGGTAATGTGCTGACCTTGCCCACACCTTACCCAAGCCATTGGATTTTGGCGCTCGATTCGTCGTTTTTCCACATGATGGAGGGGCAGGTCGTTGTTCTGGATCCACTCGCTGAAACCGTGTCCGAGCAATACAAGGGCATGTACACCGCGAGCTTTATGGCAGCCACAGCACGCAGTCGCAAACGCAATGAGCACTACGTGGCTGAAACCTTCTATTCCCGCCACGGTCGCGGCGGCGAGCGCACAGATCTCATCGCCATTTACGATCCAAGCACTTTGTCGGTCATCGCAGAGGTAGGCATCCCTCCCAAGCGCCTGGGTGGCATCCCAAAACGTATTGCGATGCAGCTCACCAACGATGAGAACTTCGCGTTGGTCTACAACTTCACGCCAGCTCAGTCAGTTTCTGTGGTTGATCTGGAAAAGCGGACCTTCGCAGGAGAAATTGATATCCCCGGCTGCGCGTTTGTCATCGCCACCGGAGATCGTGGTTTCACGTCGATCTGCGCTAACGGAGCACTCTTGACAGTGCGGTTGAACAAAGATGGCAGTGTGCGCGAAACAAAACGGTCAGAACCAGTTATCTCAGTCGATGATGATCCTGTTTTCGAAGCCTACGGTCAGGTCGGCGAGACGGGTTATTTTCCAACGTTCACCGGTAACGTGCTGCCGATCAAACTCTCCGGTAAGGTGGCAGAGCCGCAGGCGAGCTGGAGTTTGGTTAGCGACGAAGAACGTAGCGCAGGTTGGCGCCCCGGTGGCGGTATCCCGGTCATCGCTGACGCGACGGGTGAGCTTTACGTGTTGATGCACCCCGACGGCAAAGATGGCACACATAAGAATGGCGGCGGGGAAGTCTGGGTATACAACGTTAAAAGCAAACAACGGGTCCGCAAAATTGAGCTGAAGAACTGGGGCATTTCGCTTGCCATGACGGGCGGTGAAGGTCGCCAGATTATGACCGTTGTGAATGCTGACCTGGGCGTCGATGTTTATGACGCAAAATCTGGCAGCTACCTCAACTCAATCGCCGCCAGTATGAGTACTCCCTTCCTCATAGAGGGAGTCAACTAGGGTGCTCCCCGATGCTGGTCAGTTGCTCTTGCCGACAAGTCTATTAACTGCCGCCTTGGGCGTTCGACTGTTTATCGCTGCCGTGTTCGTTTTCGCGGCGCAGCATAAATTGCGTAACCGCCTTCGGTTTCAAGGCATTGTCAGGCAATACAAACTGACTCCGGCTTCGGCTAGCGCAGCGCTCAGTCTGGCAATTCCGCTGTGTGAGTTCGGCATTGCAGTGGCGTTGCTGGTCTTGCCGCTCATTGGCGCACTCATGGCTGCCGCACTGTTGGGTCTGTACGCAGGCGGTATTGCGATCAATCTGGTCCGCGGGCGGCAACACATTGACTGCGGTTGCGGCGGCGAAGCCACTCCGCTGTCAACCGCGCTGATCGGCAGAAACCTGCTGATGGTGTTCATGGTGTTGCTGGTTCTGTTTGTTGAGACCTCTGAGTTCACAACTGTGCTAGCTGAGTTGAGCGTGTTCAGTGCGGTGCTGGGTTGCGCCTTTGCTGCCGGTCTAGGCGCAATTTATGTTTGTTTCAATCAACTGCAAGTGAATGCCGGTATTCACCAGCGCCTTTGGCTGGAGGCACAAACAGATTGAATACCTTTTTGATTATTTCAAATGTGCTCCTGTGGGTGCTGGTGATCGGCCTGGGTATGACGGTCTATGCCCTCACTCGGCAGATCGGCATACTCTACGAGCGTGTTGCACCAGCGGGTGCGTTGATGGTGAATCAGGCACTGAAAGTAAACGACCCCGCACCAGAGGTGAACAGTGTAACTCTTGATGGTAATAGCCTGACGTTGGGCCGACCGCTCGCTGCTGGGCGTGGCCAACTGTTGTTCTTCCTTGCGCCGGATTGCCCCATCTGTAAATCACTGCTACCCATTCTGAAATCGATGCGCCGTAGTGGCGAGGACGATGTCGACATCGTACTGGCAAGCGACGGTGAGGATGTGGACGAACATCGCGCCTATGTTGTAAATCAGCAGTTGCAAGACTTTCCCTATGTCGTTTCTGAAGTACTGGGTAAGTCTTATGGCGTAGCCAAGCTGCCCTATGCCGTGTTGATTCGCGGGGACGCGACCATTGCTTCATTGGGTATCGTAAACTCTCGGGAACATCTCGAGAGTTTGTTTGAAGCTCAGGCGCTCGGGGTCGATTCCATCCAGACCTATCTTGCACAACGCGAGGCTGCCGAGAAGCCAAATAGTGAAACTCAATATTTTGATGCCGCCGCAGGCAAAACGTCGGAGAAAGTAATATGAGCTGGCTAGATAAACTCACAGAAAAGACGACTCGTAACGTTGCGCGTCAGTCATCCCGGCGTAGCTGGATTGCGGGCCTGGGTGGAACGCTGGTGGGCGCCAGCGTGTTGCCGTTACTGCCGGTTCAACGTGCGGAGGCCGCAGCATCGACGCAGCCAAAGCTTGCCGATGTTTCTGATAGCGGCGACGAAACAAGCTGTGATTACTGGCGCTACTGTGCCATCGATGGGTTTCTATGTAGCTGCTGCGGTGGCAACGTCAATAGTTGCCCGCCAGGTACTGAGATGTCGCCGATCACCTGGATTGGTACTTGCGAAAACCCGGGCGACGGCAAAAAGTACATCGTCTCGTACAATGATTGCTGCGGTAAGTCAGCCTGTGGAAATTGCCTGTGTAATCGCAACGAAGGCGATCGCCCCATGTACATCCCACCGAAGAGCAATGATCTCAACTGGTGTCTCGGCACGCAGAGTGCGGTCTACAACTGTTCCACGGCGATCATCGTTGGTGTTGCCGTCGAATAGATGCGGTGTTGGGAGTTCCAAGGCGCTTCTGTTCGATGCCTGTTGCCGTTGCTCCTGTTGGTTAGCCTGAGCATAAGCGGTAAAGCCGAAGCAGTAGAGAACGGGGTGTACCCTGGAGTAGCCAATGAAAACCGGGCACGCATAAATTACATGCTCAACTGCCAGGGCTGCCATGGCCCGGGCGCTGAAGGCAATGATGCGGCGGATGTTCCGCGCATGAAAGGCTTTGTTGGAAATTTCTTTCGAGTGGCCGGTGGCCGGGAGTTTCTCGTCCAGGTACCTGGCTCTTCAAGTGCGGCGGTCGATGATGCTCAGCTAGCTGAGCTGCTCAACTGGATGATCCCTCATTTCAGCAAGAATGAGCTCCCGAGCGACTATGTCCCGTACACCGAGAGCGAAGTTACTCGTCTGCGTTACACGGCTGAAGAAGATGTTGCAGGTAAGAGACGCATGCTAGTTGATGCAATTGACAAGCTGGCTGTGCCTAACTCAGGCGACCGCGAATAGGAAGAACAACCAACCTTTCGGGTGCAGCAGGAGCCTTCCCTTAAAGAAAGGCTCACTAGAAAGATCTCAATGCGGGAAACATCAATACCAAATCAATGCCAAATCAATGCCAAGATGAAGCATGGTAATTTGAGCTCCGGGAGAATAAAGATTACCACCGCCAGGGTTCTCGATACCATCATGTAAGATCGACCAAATAACTGTTCGGATAAATCGCATCGCATGCTTCAGGCCACTGCAATCCACCTACTATATCTACTAATAGTCTTGCCGCTTGTCCTTCTATCGGCTAACGATATCAGGAAATTTTGGAAAGTCTTGGTTCTCTTCGCAGCATTCTTTCTGATGAATCAAAGTTTGCTGGTACTTCCTCTGTTTTATCCAGAGTTCGCGATCGGGACACATTGGAACTGGTCCGGTAAATTAGCCGCCATCACTGGGTCGCTTATATTCTATCGAGTCTTTCGTTCCGATTTTAAAGAGCATGACTTCTTTACCCTCAAGCAACAGCCAGGGTCCATAAGGCCCAATATCATATTGACCTTTGTTATCGCTCTGATCGTAGTAGCTATGGGCATCTTTCTCTTTGGCGAAAGTGAGCCTGACGTAGAAACCTTCTTCTTCCAACTAGGGATGCCTTCACTAGATGAGGAGTTCGCATATAGAGGCGTCATGCTCGGACTCTTATTGACTGCTCTTAAGCCAGATCTAAAAATAGCTGCCCTCAACTTGGGCAACCCATCCATTATCGTAGCAGCCATCTTGTTTGGTCTTGTGCACTCACTAAATTTGAACAGTAGTTGGGAGCTTAGCCAAGATTGGCTGTACTTCAGCTATACCTTTACCTACGGTCTGGCACTGGGGTGGATGACAATCAAAAGCAGAAGCATCCTTTTCCCGATCATCTCTCACATCTTATCCAATGAGATAGGAACAATGCTGACATGGATTAAGTAATTGTAATCTCCTCCAGAAAGTAGCCAGGTTTCAAACTAGACTTTTTCACTTTACCTAAATACATATCACCTGAGCCCAGAAAATTTGACAATTACGGAGGGAATAGGGATGCCCGACTTTCTTGGGGTATTATTTTTTAGGAACGTCGGTATGAGGCTAACGCTTGATTGAACGCGAACTATCGGTGGATCACGGTACTCACAGGCTTGAAGGAACCCTGTGCTTGCCTGACTCTCCTATTGAAGATAGTGGATACGCGCAGTTTACGAGTCCTGTTGTCTTGATGGTTCACGGCAGCGGCCCACTCGATCGAAACGAAAATGTGCGCGGCCAGACGCTAAACGCGTTTAACGCCATTGCGCACTATCTGGCTACGCGTGGTGTGGCCAGTTTGCGCTATGACAAACGCGGCTGCGGAGCGAGTTCTGGCGATTTTTACGCGGCCGGTCATTACGATCTCGTCGATGACGCGGCCAGCTGGATTACAGTTCTTAGTGAGCAACCCGAATGCGATTCATCTGAAATCTACGTGCTGGGTCATAGCGAAGGCACCGCTATAGCTCCGCAGGTATATCTTCGGCAACCACAGGTCGCTGGTCTGGTGTTGCTATGTCCGTTTGTTGAGAACCTCGAGACTGTTTTGCAACGTCAGGCGTCGATTCTTGAAGCTGAGCTTGCCAGTCGGCGTGGATTTATTGGGGCGATCAGCAATTGGATGATGCGTCGCCTCGGTGCTGACGCTCAGAAACAGGAGCGTGTGTTTGCAAAAATACGCGCATCAACCGCGGATACGATTCGCGTTCGGCTGCACAAAGTACCCGCGCGCTGGTACCGGGAGCTGTTCGCTCTGGATTTGGCCGCTCTCTACAAGCGCGTAAGCTGTCCGGTTTTGATACTCGGTGGCGAGAAAGATCTGCAGTGCAATCCACAGGACGTTCCAGTTATTGCGGCACTGGTTAATGGTGAGGTGACAGCAGAAGTGGTTCCGAATCTCACGCACCTGCTCCGGCTGGAGCCAGAGACTCCCAGTCTGGTTGGTGCTCGCAAACTGTTGTCACAGCCGCTTGAGCCCGTGGTCATCGAAGCGGTGTCAATTTGGATAGAAGAGCAGGTGGCAGGCCGACGGTGAATGAGGCCGAACTGAACCTGAACCGCACCCGTACAACGCTCTCGGCTTTCTCGTCTATTTCTGTGTCGGGGCTACCCTGTTTTTTACCGGGCTTAAAATGGCAATGCGCATTCGGATTAGTGGTAACTAGGGTTCATTCTGCACGGCGACGCTGGTAGCGCCCCTCACTTCGCCAAGCTGATCGGTAAATCTAAGAAAGATCCGACTACTCGCAGGATCAAGTGCAACCGGACCCGTCGCGTTCACGAACACTGCAAAGGTGGGCGAATCTCCCGCAACAATTTCAACCAATAGACTGTCCTGAGTGGGTTGAGCTGGATTAATGCAAACTGAGGTTGCCGGATCGGTCTGACACAGACTCAGTGTTAGCGGCAGGGTCGCCTGCGCCGTATCAAAGCTACCGATCATGACTCGTGCTATGATGCGTAAAAATGCTACCAGGGAATCAGGTACAGAAATGTTCAGACCTATTGCGCTCGTCGTCATGGTCATCGCCACATTGTTGTCTGGCGCCCGGGCATGGGCAGGCCAACCTTTGCCGATCGCCTTCGGGGAAAACATCGTCGCGGATAGTAGTGGGGTAGGCGTCGAGTTTCAGTTCTTCGATCCATCAAGAACGCCCGACGACAACATTGTGAACGCTAACATCCTGCAATTCCCCACGAATCTAGGACTTTTTAGCGGCAGTGCCGCCAGCCAATCCTGTGCCTTCTTTGGGGTTTGTGGCTTTTTCACTGCCGGCTTTATCGGTACGGATCAACTGGTCTACAGAATCGGCTCTGCTATCCAGGACAATGGCGAAACTGTCTTTTCCTTGCCCGCCATGGTGACTATTGAAATTGTTGCGAGCATTGAGCAATCGATTGCGTTCGAGCAAAATGCCGGAACCTACCGCGACACCCCAGTACCCATAAGACCCGGCGGCACCGCACCCGGTAATGCCACGCTCCGCTACACCATTGTTGATGCCCCACAAAACGGCACACTGGACAGCACAAGCGCCAGCAGCCCGATCCGCACGCCGGTTGTGTACACCCCCGAACAAGGATTTATTGGGGTGGATGAATTTACGTTTACGGTTACCGACGGCATCACCCTGTCAGAGCCCGCGACAATCACGATCGACGTGCTCGACCCAGATGCCCCGGTGATCACCTCGATCCGACCAGCAACGGGTGCTGCAACCGGCGGCAACGATGTCACCATCAGCGGCGTAAACCTGACGCCGGATGACATTGAAGTGGCCTTTGGCAATGCGGTGGTCACAAGCCCCATCATCGAGGTGAGTGAATCGACGCTGCAGTTCACAACACCACCCAATGAGGTAGGCGTGGTAGATGTGCAGATCAGCACATCGCTCGGCGACAGCACACTGGTCGGCGGGTTCATTTACGAACCCCCAGTGACAGGCTTGGTCTCTGCCGTTTTACCCGCGGCACGCTCGGTACAGGTTGGGGAAGACGCCACCGCGTTTGGCGTGATTGTTAATGCAGGCAACACAAAGCTTTCAGACTGTGGCCTTGCACCCGTTACCCCTATAGATGGGGAGTTTGCGTACCAAGAAACAGACGCTGAGACCAACGCCCTCACCGGCACAGAGAACATCCCGGTAGACATACCTGCAAGAGGCGCTCAGACCTTCGTTTTCCGCTTCACGCCGGATACAGAAGTTGCCCCCACCGACATCGAACTGGCGTTCGAGTGCGCGGGTGAAGCAATCGCCACCTCGTCCACCGGCGTTAACACCTTGCTGCTATCGGCGTCCGCAGAACCCGTTCCCGATGTGATTGCCGTGGTTGCCGTTGACTCAGGCGCGCTACCCCCTGGAACCCTGGGCCTCGACGCGCAGAATACCGGCGCCTTCTTCGCGGTTGCCACAACTAACATCGGCGCCGCAGGCACCATCACCGTAGAAACAGATACCGATTTGCCGCTCACTATCAACACTTGCGAAACCGCAGAGGATTGTCTAGCAGGCAGCGCAGCCGAGCTAACCACTGAAATGGCGGCAAACTCGGTGGGCAGCTTCTTTTTTCTTGTTGAATCATCGGCGGAGATTCCTTTTCGGCCGGAAACCTCGCGCCTGTTTGTGCGTTTCAAAGACGAATCGGGCGTGATTCGCGGCTCAACCAGCCTGGCCGTGACAACCGACTAGCGCCAAGTGTGTATGAACAGCGTCACTTTTAGGTGAGTTGCTGTCTGTGACGTACGCAACTGGGTATGGAATATTTCATAAATCTCTCTCTACATTTAGCACTAAGTCGTCCGCCCCATCGAACGACACAACAACACGCTCAAGCTCTGGCGCCGGCGAGAGCCTAGAGAACTGTACCGATTTTTTTGTAAAAGCTGCAAAACAAATTTCCCCTGGCGCTGCCTCATTAATAGTTAACTCAAGTCGTAGTTCTTCCGCGCTGTCTGAGGGAGACTCAGTCAAAACCCCCTTGGGGCAACTACTACTGACTGTCACCGTACCCATAACTTTTAACTCGTCGTCGACAATGCGTGCGGACCACTCGAATGCGGGCGAATCGATAGGAACACGAGCGTCCGCAACGGCCCGCACACGACCAAGTGGGGATCTCTCTTGAACTATGAATCCTGCAGTATCTGGGCCGCAGCACGCTCCAAAGGTGTTGTCGTCCAAGCCCACAAAGAACGCCGAGAACGTTGAGACTTGTCCTGGTTGCAGCTCGAGATCAAGGGCCTCCGACGGCGGCGCCACTCTCGTACACCGGCCGGTTAAATCGGTTTCGCAGAGCAGCGATCTACCGCTAGGACCGCGAGCGATTACGCGTATCGCCACTGGCACCGGTTCAGCGTTGAAAACAGCCAACGCGGCAGCACCTACGGCGCAGGGCAGTATCTCTCCTTGTGAAAAGCCCGCAGCCTGACAAGGCTCACCCCCCGGCGAGGGATCCAGGAGCAACCTATTGTCAGGTTGATCTGTCGCGACCGCCAACAGTAGGTTTGGCAATGGCGGCTCTCCGGCCTCCAGCAGCACGTCGTTGATAGCAGGAATCACTCGGGCAACAGGCAGAGAATCACATACAAATCTAACCCCGACATGTTGCATCGGAATGTAGTCGTCCGCCGTGAGCTGCAAGCTAAAGCGGAAAGTCTGACCGCTAAACGGCGGGATCGACACCGGTGAGTTCAGCAGTCCAACAACACGATTAAGCGTCGGCTCGGTCGTTACGTAATCTAACTGCACCGGCAACTCACTCACCAATTCGATTCTGCAGCCTTCCGCCGTTTGTTCCGAATCGTTGAGCAGGGTCGCGAAGAACTCACGCCGAACCACTCTGGTGGATGAGAACCTGAGGGTACCCGCGTCATTCGGCAAGACCGCGGCGTGCAAAGACTGCGCAGCAACTTCAGGAGTGGCTACTGTGAGCCCCAGGGTTAAGCCCACAGTGAGAATCGAAATCGCACAACGTTGGGCTCGATATGGCATTACTCAATACCCTATTTGTGATGAACTACTCATGCATTTCATAATATACACGTCTGTAGCAACTTTGCTGGCATGCCAACGTACACCAACAGACGCTCTGGTGTTTAGAGAGAGCAAAATGAAGGCAAATCGCGGTGATACGCAGACTTCATCACGTTTAATCCACTAGATTTTAGGATTTACATTTAGCTGACAACCGAGCTATCGAGCCTGATGTTAGGCTAAAGCCATCATTTCAGATCAAGGATTGAGGATAATGAATCGAGTCACGCGCGCTCTCCGAACGAGCCTCTTCACCTTACCTTTGTTGTTTCTCTCGGCTGCACCTACGCGCGCGGGTTTAATCCGGATAGATTTTGCACCTCGAACACCAAACTCTGGCCAGATTGGCGTACTCGCTCGAGGGTTGTTGTTAGTTCGTAACAGAGCGATATTCCACTGGCTAAGGGGAACTGCCGGTATAGCCAAGAAACTCCTCCGCGCTACGCATACTCCTGCCATTCTGCTCGGCTTTTTGGCTGCCTTCCAAGTTAGCCTTGCCACGGCAGAAGGCCTCCCTCGCTTCGCATTTGATCATCACGTGACGGTGCTAAACGACAGTTTCTCGACCGTCCAACTGACGGGGGCGACACCGGGTAACTTCGATGAATTTTTTAGTTTTGCGGGAGTAGGCGGTTTTGGTATTTCTCGTGTTCCCGGCACGCCATCCACTCAAGCGTGTTTATTCGGGGGTAGCTGTCTCCAGCAGTTCTTCGATGGCCCTACGCCGAGAACCAGTTCGTTTCGCTTTACAGTCACCTCCATCGGAGAAGGCGATGGATTGAGATCGCTCCCTGGAACGGTGTTCATTACCGTCGTCGAGAGCATCGACGGGCCGTTGGCATTCCGCCAAGACGCAAGCACCGTGCAGAATATGTCTATTCCCATCACTCCACACGGCGTTGATCCAACGGGTGCGCCTCTTACCTTCAGCATCGTAAGTCAGCCCGGCAACGGCTCGTTGCGTGATGGCCCGTTCGACAATGACCTTATGATATACGAGCCCAATACCGATTTTGTCGGCGTTGACACCTTCTCAGTCGTCGCCAGCAACGGTGTTGATACATCACCTCCGGTTGAATTCACCGTCAGGGTGTTTGCAACAGATAACCCGTTTATTACCGAAATCACACCAGAGGTCGGTACCACCATCGACAACTCAGAATTTGTGATCCGCGGGTTCAATTTTGTTAGCGAGGCTACAAGCGTACTCGTAAATGGCGCAGAACCTTTATCGGCCGAAACCCGACTGGATGACAGCGGCGCTGTGGAATTAGTGGTTACCGTTGCGCCTCAGCCACTGGGGCTGGTCCCAGTGAGCGTTACGACCGCAACAGGCACTTCCACCAACGTGGCCGGTTTCAGGTTTGAATTGCCCGATACAGAACTGGTATCGGCTATCTTGCCGCTAGCGCGATCGGTTTCGGTCAATACGCCCGCCACTGCGTTTGCAAGCGTCATCAACAGCGGTAACGTGTCGCTCACGAACTGCGGCTTTGTTGTGCCGAGTGGCCTCGAAGACCAATTCCACTTTCAGACGACCGACCCACAAACCAACGCGCTTACGGGAACAGAAGACGCGGCGGTTAACCTCGGGCCACTCCAAGCGCAAAGCTATGTGTTCTCTGTACTTTCCAGTACCCCAATCGACCCTACTGAGATTCCCCTCGAATACGGCTGCGATGGCCAGGTTGAAGTTGGCATCATTGAGGGCATTAACGTCTTCAACCTCTCGATAGACGCCGACCCGGTGCCTGATGTGATCGCGGTGGCCGCTGTTCCAGATAGCCAAAATCCGCCAGGGACCCTGTCGTTACCCAGCGGAACCCAACAACAATTTTTCGCAGTCGCCACCTCCAACATAGGAGCTGAAGGCGATATTACAGTGACGGCGACGGCAAACAATCCCAACCTAGCGATTACTATTCAGGCCTGCAGCGACCCGGCAGACTGTTCTGATGCAACATCAAACGTAGTGCAGGAACTGCAGCCGGCCAATGCCATCGCGTCCTATTTCTTCCTTGTCACTTCACTGGACGAAGTGCCCTTCGATCCTGTTACGAATCGTATAGACGTTGTCTTCACTGATTCAAACGGCGTGCTCCGCGGCGCAACAAGTGTCGCAGTCACCACACGTCCATGCTCGCTGGACGATGAGATGTTGTGTGCGTTACTACCCTAGCCCAATTCAAAGGTACGCCTGGTGTGCTTCGGTAACGAAGCTACTTTCCAGTGAAGTTGGCCAAGTCCAGACTTGGCGAGTTGGAGTTGTGTTTAGAAGATATTGAGTGTTTGCTGGCGGTTTTAGGCGACTGAGCAGCGACTTCTCCAGTTGGCGGCCACTACATTAAGCTGCTCCGCAAGCTCGCCAACCCATTCGCGGGTGTCGCCGCTTTCCGCAAGCAGCTCGAAGCCTGAACTTGCAGTGCTGCCGAGGCTCCAGAAACCAACAGGAGATTCATGGGTGGCGCCACCTAACCAGGAAAAGTGAGCGGCTGCGGGATAAGCAATGGATTGAAAAGGAAGAATAACCTACCTTTTCCCCGTCGCTATTGTGTGTTTTCCACCGCACTGGCATTGCCAGA
>CAZSYU010000100.1:0-14752 GCA_964611345.1 uncultured Pseudomonadales bacterium | reverse complement strand
ATCTCCGGTTTGAAAATCACAGATCTGTCCGCTGAACAGGCACACCACTGGCGCGACGTGGCCGCCACACTACTGCCACAGTTTGTTGATGGAGTCGGCGGGAGTGCGGCCGAAGTGTGGGCTGTCATTCAAGCGGGCCAGCGTGCCTATGCTGCGCAACAGCGACGCGCTAATGTCGGGTCTGCGCAATGAGTTTGGTCGCCGTGCTGCGCCGGGTTGAGACTATTCTATGTTTTAGCGGTTTTGTGCTGCTGATCTGTGCCCTTGGTGCCGATTTCATCTGGCGCGCGTTTGGTGGCGAGGGTCGTATTGGTGCATCGCACCTGGCCGTGACGGGTATGGTCGTTATGGCGTTGTTTGGTGTTGGTGTTGCGGCCCATGTGGGTAGCCATTCGCGTCCGCGGCTGGTTTCTGTGCTGCCTGTGCGTTGGCAACGCAGCGTTGCCGGGATAGGTCACTTTGTTACTTCAGTGTTTTTTCTCGGCCTGTTTTCGCTTGCTGTATACACCTGTGTCGAATCACAGGTGCTTGGTGAACTAACAGTACTGTCTGGCTTGCCGCTATGGGTACTGCAGGGAGCGATGGTGATTGCCTTTGCGCTCAATTCATTCCGCTACTTGCTTTATGCGTTTGACCCACACGTGCGGCCAGTGGGGCAAGATTTATCCTGATGGTGTGGCTGCTTGCTGCTGCGTTGCTGCTGGGGTTACGCCAGCTAGTGCTTGTACTGTTGGGAATTGCTGCACTGTGTCTGCATCTTTTCTATGGGGACGGCCGTCCCGAATACCTGATTTACGATGTCTGGGAGGCGCTCAATCAACCACAGCTACTGGCCGTCGTCTTGTTCTTGTTTGCGGCCGCCATCATGACCCGGGGCGCAAGCGCGCGCAGACTCATCGATTTTTCGCTAGCCCTAACCCGCCCTTTACCCGGTGGTCTTGCGTTTGGCGCGCTGTTGGCGATGGCGGGGTTTGCCACTGTGGCTGGCTCCGCGATCATTGCACTGGTGGCGATTGGTCCCGCGTTGTATGCAGCGCTGCTGGAAAATAACTATGAGAAACGCTTTGCAATTGGTTTGCTGTGTGCAAGCAGCGTGTTTGGTTTGGTTGTTCCGCCTTCGAGCTCGTTCATTCTTTACGGTGCATTAACCGGGACAGCGGTTCCTGAGCTGTTTGTCGCGGGTATTGGCCCTGCATTGGTGCTCATCGGCTTATTGGCGGCGTACATTTTTGTTCGCCACGCCAGGCGCGACCGGGGTCGCTGGGCGCCGCAGGAACTGTGGGAGGCGACGCAGAAAGCGCTGCCGGCTTTGGTCGTACCGATTGTGATTCTGAGCGGCATCTACACCGGTTACCTCACGCTGACAGAGGCCGGGCTGGTCGCCGTGGTTCTGGCCGTTGGGTCGGAAGTGGCGGTGCACGGGGAACTGGACGGAGCTGACTTGTGGGAAGCCAGCCTTGCTACCTGCCGGCAGTTTGGGACGCTGGTTTTGATCTTTGCGTTTGCCGCCTCGATAAACACCTTCCTGCTTTATCAGCAAGTTCCGCAGCAGTTGTTGGCGGTGCTCCAGGGGACGGTTGATTCCCGTGGCGAGTTTCTCCTGTTCAGCAACCTGCTAATGTTGTTTGCGGGGTTGCTACTGGATGGCACCTCGGCGCTACTTGTCACCAGTTCGCTGCTGGAACCGCTGGCGCAAAGCTTTGGGATCACTTCGGTGCATTACGCCACCATGCTGGTGTTGAATCTTGGTCTTGGCTGTCTATTGCCGCCGGCTGGCACGATCTTGCTTGCCGCGATGACGGTATTCGAAGCCGGCTTTATTCAGGTAGTGCGGGCCGTTATACCCGTTATCGGCATATTGTTAACGGCACTTGTTGTGGTCACACTTGTGCCTGGCATCAGTAATTTCCTGTGAGCATTCCAAGTACAGCAACCTACGCCTAGTTGTTTTGCCACACGGTGGCACCCTTTGAAATCACGGTGTTAATCCGCCGGGTGTTGCGAATGTCGTCCAGTGGATTTTCGTCAAGTAACACCAGATCAGCGACATAACCCGGGGCGATAGCGCCCATGGTGGCGCTTTTCCGCACAAAGTTGGCGGGCTGTACGGTTGCGCTTGCAAGCGCGCCCAGTTCGCTGAGACCGGCCTCTACCAGCCGTTCCAATTCTGTATGCAAGCTGTAGCCAGGCAGAGCGCTGCCGATTGGCGTGTCTGTGCCTGCGCCGATGGGCACCCCAGCGGCGTGCAGTTTGCCCACCATTTGCAGGCTAAACTCGCCGTTCGCGGTGGGCAAGCTTGGTCGACGCTTGGCCCACTCAGCGCTTTGTGTCAGCCAGTGTTCCTGCCGCTCGGCGGGCAAGCGTTTGATGGCGTCCTGCCAATCGCTGCGGTCGAAGGGCTGATACAGGGCGCTGGTGTTGAGTCTTAGGGTGGGTACCTGAATGGTGTCGCGCAGTGCTGCGATTACCGCGTTGCACTGGGCGTCGTCCAGGCTTCCCAGTGCCTTCGGGCGCTGGTCTGCGTGAATGCCGCCGCGCAGGGTTATTCCCGGCGTATCGCCGGGATTGAGAATTTGCTCGCTGCGCGCTTCAAGCAGTGCGGCGGTATCTGCTGAGCAATCGAGTTCGATGTTGCGCAAGTGCTCCATGGAATCAACCATAGGGCCTGCCTCGCGAGCGGTCATCATCAAGGGTACGTGCGAAGCAATTGGCAGGTTAGCCTCGCGCGCTGCACTCACTAGTGCGCGAAATACTTCTGGTGTCACCAGCTCGTAGGTTTTTACGAAATCGACGCCGGCAGCTTTTAGCTTGGCAATGTTTGCCCGGGCCGAGGTTGGTGTTGCGTTGGCGGTGCCGATCTCGGGCACCGCATCACCGTTGTAAACCACGGTACCGCCGTCGAGTAAGGGGCCGCTGAAAAAGATCCGTGGTGCTTGGGCGCCGGGTGCGCGCCACTTCTTAACCTCAGGCAACATGGCGGGCAACAGCCCGCCGGTATCGCGCACGCTGGTGATACCCCAGGATAAAAACAGTTCGGGCATTGCTTCTGTTAGCTCGGGTTCGTAGGTGATGTGGACGTGCATGTCCCACAAACCAGGTATCAAAAACTTGCCGGTGCCATCAATAGTTTGGCTGGCGTTTGCTGCGGTGCTGGCGGGTGTGATTGCGATAATGCGATCGCCGGTAATGAGCACGTTGTGATGGGCTCGTGCACCGCTGGCCGCGTCAATAACGGTGACATTGGTGATGGCCAAATCGGCAGAGCTTGCCGCGCTACTGGCGACCTCGTTGAGCGCGTTCTGGCTCGCCTGGCAGCCTGCAAGCACAGTCATCACGGCGAAGACCAGAGCGCCGGTGGTTGTCTTTAGGGCTCGCAAAACTCGCGGTAAAACTCTCTGCTGCATAGATTTCTCCCAATGTTACTGGCGTTAGTTCTTAGCCGGTCGACTCGCGATCATCAGTTTGTCCAGTGCGATCTGTGCTTGGCGGCTGTCGGCGAGATCTTTCGGTTCGAGCATTTCACACTGGTCAATCACCATTTCGGTAATATTGACCGGATAGTGCCTGCAATCATCCGGGCGATCCTCGTAGATGCTGCACGAGTATAACCGCCGTGCCGAGCCTTGCGGTTGGTTTGCTTCTTCTGTCAAAAAAGGGCAACGGTTGAGCTTCTGTCCCGTCTCCGGGTCGCACCAGATTTCGCCCCCGTTAACAAAGCGAGCGATAGCCGGCCGGGCTGTCTCCCACCAGCTAATCTCGGTGGCTGTTGCGCTGAGTCCGCCATCTGCGTATTTAATGCAGCATTTGCCGCACTGGGTGCATGCTTTCATTTCATTTCATATAGGAAGACTTTGGGGGAGAGCGTGTAAGGTGTGCCCCGTGTCCAAGCATAGCGCTTTCTCACGACAGTCACGCAGGAAATTGCGCAGCAGCAGGCTATTAACAGCAAGTATGAACAACCACAATGACACCACACAGGCAGGTGCCACGGGCTTTGCGGCGTTGCCGCTGTCGGCAGCTCAATTAGCCAACCTGCAAGACCTGGGTTACAGCACCATGACCCAAATCCAGGCCAAAGCGCTGCCGCTGGTGCTGGCCGGCAAGGACGTGCTGGGCCAGGCTAAAACGGGCAGCGGCAAAACCGCAGCCTTCGGGCTTGGCGTGCTGCAGAGCATTGTGCCGAAACACTTTAAGGTGCAGGCACTGGTACTGTGCCCAACTCGCGAACTGGCCGAGCAGGTGGGTAAGGACATTCGACGGCTGGCCCAGGCCACGCCGAATGTGAAGCTGGTGACACTGTGTGGGGGCAAGCCCATTGGTCCCCAAAAACAGTCGCTGCACCACGGTGCGCACATCGTTGTTGGCACGCCAGGTCGAGTGCTGGATCATCTGCGCAAGCGCTCGTTGCAACTGGCCAACCTTAAGGTGCTGGTGCTGGATGAGGCTGACCGCATGCTCGATATGGGCTTTGCCGAAGATATTCAAGCCATAGTTGCGCAGACGCCAAAGCAGCGCCAAACGCTATTGTTCTCAGCCACCTTTCCTGCCGCTATCGCCGGTATAAGTCGATCGATGCAAAGTGCACCGGTTAGCGTTACCGCTGACGCAGAGCACGCTCAGGGCGTGATAGAACAGCTTTTCTATGAGGTTCGTAAAGATCAGCGCGACGATACCTTGCTGGGGTTGCTGCAGCACTATCAGCCTGGATCAGCAGTCGTTTTTTGCCACACCAAAGCGCAATGTGCCCAGGTCAATGAGTTCTTGAACGCGAACCGGGTGGAGGCGGTAGCCCTGCACGGCGATCTCGATCAGCGACGTCGAGACTTGCAGTTAACCCTGTTTGCCAACGGCAGTACCAGCGTGTTGGTGGCCACCGATGTCGCGGGGCGTGGCCTGGATATCAAGGCTCTGCCGATGGTTATCAATTATGAGTTGCCCCACGATCCGGAAGTGTATGTGCACCGCATCGGCAGGACGGGACGGGCTGGAGAGCGGGGGCTAGCGATGAGCCTGGTTACCGAAGCGCAGCGTGCGCGCATGGCAGCAATAGAGGAATTTATGGGGCAGCCCTGTTTGCTGGATGTGCCTGCATCGCTCGATCGGCAGGCAGAGTTCCAGCTTAAGGCTCAGATGGGCACGTTGCAGCTTGAAGGCGGTCGCAAGGCAAAGATTCGCCCTGGCGATGTACTTGGGGCGCTCACCGGAGATGCCGGCCTTAAGGGCTCGCAGATTGGCAAGATCGACATTCATGACCACTACGCCTACGTTGCGATCGAACGCTCGGTCGTGCGCGCTGCACTCAACTATTTTTCTAATGGCAAGGTGAAAGGCCGTTCTGTACGAGCCCGAAGGGTTAGTTAAAGCGCCGCTTGGGCTCCAGCCTGGGCTACAATAACGCCAGATTTGCAAAGGACGCTTAGATGGCTGAACAACGCTCTGCTTTTACCCGGGTACCCGCCTCTGTGGTGTTGCTCAAGGTTGTCTCTGCTGTGTTGCCCAGCGATTGGCTGCGCACCTTTGTCTATCTAAACCTCATCAAGAAGCCAAGAAAGTTTCTGCGTACATTGATCAACAGCTTCTATCGGATGGATCATATTTACGACGTGCTCGATGAGTTTAGTAGCGCCTACAAAGGTAACTTCTCGGTGCTGGAGTTTGGCGTGGCCTCTGGCTATACCTTCACCAAAATGCTGTACGCGACAAAATATCTGGGGGTAGAAGGTCGTTTCACGGTGCACGGCTTCGACAGCTTTGAGGGCATGCACGAGACCACCGATCGAGCGGACAAGGATATTGTGACCGACGACAACTGGGCGGTGGGCCAGTTTAAGTACAGCCGCGAAGGGCTGCATGACTACTGCGCCGAAAAGTACTCGAATTTTGAGCTGCACAAAGGCATGTTCGCAGACACCCTCTCTGATGACATGTTGGCCCGGTTGGTTGAACGGCCACCGGTGCTGGTGTGGATTGACTGCGACTATTACACGTCGGCACGCTCAGCGATGGAGCGCTTGATTCCAGTGTTGCCCAATGGCTGCGTGATCTACTTTGATGAGCCCGAGTTTAACTATGGGTCCCGCTTTACCGGTGAGATGCGACTCATCCACGAGATCAATCGTGGCCTGTATGGGGAGCAGATCGAACTGGTGCTCGACCCCGAATTGTCGCTTAACTCCAGTCGCATCTACCGCTTTATTAACGCCGCCCAAGACGCGGTGTACGAGCCGTACAAAAAGATCAACTCAGCGGAATTTTCGCGCCCGCGGGGCAATGATTCGCCGCTGCCCTAGATTCGCCGCGGCCATAAAGGATGCCGAACGAGAACAACGCGGGTTACGCGGGGTCAGTCGCTGGGGTAGGTGGTGTAGGTGGTGCTTGTGGCAAACCACGCACGACATACCAAAACCCTGGTAACGCGCTTGCCAGTTCTATCAGCAAGCTGGCGACGCCCACCAGTACCAGGCGTTCGGCGTCGGCGCCCATCGGCAAAAACAGGGCGAGTAATATCCCTTCCCTGACGCCCAGCCCGCCGATGGAGATCGGTGCGATGATTACGATGACCACTATAGGTACGTAGACGAATCCCAGCAGGGGGTCGATGCCGACGTCAAAGGCATAAAACAGGGCAATAACCGACAGACAGCGCAAGACCTGAATAACCAGCGACAGTCCAAGCAGCTCGGCAAAACTTCGGGATAGGCCAATGTTGTCGGCGATAACACTAAAGAGCCGATTGATTCGTTCTGGCAACCGCAGCCGCACGACCCATCCGCTGAGTTGCCGCGCGAACAGGGTTGCGAAGGTGGCACCCGCGAACGCGAGATAAAACGTCCAGTTGAGGGCGGGCGGCAGGGAATCGCCAACCACCAGCAGCGCTGCAACACCAACCGGCAAGATCGCGACGATGCCGTAGTACTTGTCGAGCAACATGGCCGACAGAGCCGCTGCCGGGCGATTGAACAGGCTGTTGAGCTGCACCCCGCGCAAAGCATCCTGGGCGATACCGCCGGGCAGCACGAAGCCGGCGAGGGAACTGGTCATTAATATGGCGAAGGCGGCGCGGTAGCCGGGGTACAGATCAAATTGCTGTGCGGCACGTTGCAGGCGCAACGCCATGGCGGCGCGGACGAGAATAATAAAGACACCCGACATCGCGACGGCAAACAGGTCGGCCTCGCTGAGTATGGGGGCAAACTCGCTGAAGTCGACCTGGCGAACAATGAGTGCGGTAAGCACCAGGGCACCGATGATCCGCACGGCGCTGCGGGCGCGGTTCCCTAGCGCGCTTGGAGCCGCAGCAGGTGTTCCATCCACGCTCGGCGCGACGCTCTCTTCGCTTGTGGTTTCTGTTGGAGGAATGGGCTGGTAACCACTGAATTAATTAGAAAAATATACGCGTATACCTGTTCTGTTATCCGCGTGACAGGCTTCATTGTAAACCACCTTCAACAACTGTTTACTAACGCATTGCCGAGTCTGGGAGCTTGCTCACTCATTCTCATTATCACTTTTCATCCATAGCTGCCTGTTTTGACCAGTACTGAATCTTCTGTCACGCCAAACGAGCCGACCAACGCACCTGCCGAATGGTCGGGTCGGCGTGTTGTGGTGACCGGAGCGGCGGGCTTTACAGGCAGGCATCTTGTCGCTGCGCTGGCCGCGGCGGGCGCCGAAGTGTGCGCTGTACTGCGCCCCGGTGGCTCGACCGCCGAGTTTGCAGCAGCACCAAATGGCCAGGCAGTGCGCGTTGTGCACGTCGATCTGCGCGATGCGGCGGCCTGCAACACCCTCCTGCAGCCGGGCACTGACACCCTGTTTCATGTCGCCGCAGTGTTTCGCACCGTTGGCGTAACCCTTGAATCGCTGCGTGAGTCACATGTCACGGCAACAGAACATCTGCTGCATGCTGCCAAAGAGGCCTCTGTGCGGCGCTTTGTGCATGTGAGCACCATCGGCGTACAAGGCCCAAACCCGCCGCCGAATGCCACCGAAGAGTCGGCGGCGGCCCCCGCAGATGACTACCAGGTCACAAAATACGAAGGTGAACAGGCGGCGCTTGAGCTCGGAGCGAGGCTTGAGTTACCCACGGTAGCGGTTCGGCCCTGTGCTATCTATGGCGCGGGCGATGATCGCTTTCTGAAAATTATTCGACCAATTTCGAAGGGTCGGTTCGCCATGATTGGGCCGGGCGACGGAGCCTTTCACATGGTGCACGTCGACGACCTGGTGCGTGGCATTATGCTGGCGGGACTTGCGCATGACGCCCCCGGTCAGGTAATCACCCTGGGTGGCGCAGAAGTGCCAACACTGGGCGAACTGGTTGCCTTGATTGGTGATCTAACCGCTGGCGGCACACTTGGTGTGCGGGTGCCTTACAGCGCCGTATACGCGGCCGGTTACCTGTGCGAAAAGCTCTGCGCTTTGATTGGCGTGGAACCGCCATTGCACCGACGACGGGTAAAATTCTTCGGCAGCGATCGATCATTCGACCTGACCCGGGCCAAAGAGCTACTGGGGTATTCGCCTTCGGTGTCGCTCGCCGAGGGTGTTGGCGGGTTGGTGCGCTGGCATCGCGAGCGCGGCGATATTACCTAGCCGCGCCATTGATCTTGCGCTGCTGGTGGTTGTCTTCGAGCGGCACTTGCGTAGGAAGCGCGCTCTCAGAAGTCTCACTTTGCATGCAGGGCCCGGTAGGTTCGCCGGTGAGCTCAGCGTAGACGCGGAGTAGCTGGCGCTGAAAAACCGCAACGGAATGCTGCTCGTTAACAAGCTGTTTGGCGTTGCGGGCGAGGCTTGCGCATTGCTCCGGATCACTCATCAGCTCAGTAATGGCGTTTGCCATCGCGGCCGGTGTTGCTGCGCAGAGTTTCGCCTGCTCAGTGTTCACCACCTGGGTGTGTGTTTGCAGGTTGGTACAAAGTACCGGGACACCAGAGTCGAGATAGCTGTAGATCTTGAGCGGTGTGTTGGTGCCTTGCGTTCTGGGAGAGACCAGCAGGTCAGTCTTTTCCGTCAGCGCCTTCAACAGGCCGACGGGCTGATGCCCCATAAAGTAAGTGCGCTCCGCAATAACCAACTCTTTGGCACGCTGTTTGTAATGTGCGATGCGATCAGTGTCGCCGCCGACGACAACGAGCCCGGCCTCGTTATCGGGCTTGTCTCTTTGTAGCTGTGCGAACGCATCCAACAGCAGGTCGATACCCTGATAGATTTCGAGATTGCCGATGTACATGAGCAGGGTTTTATGGCGGTTACGAATCTCCGCAAGCTCTGGAGGCAGGTGCAAATCGGTGCTGTTGTAGTAGTCCAGCAACGACACATCCTTGACCACAAATACATTGTCATCCCGCACAAGTTTTACCTGGTCGCGCAAGCTGTCACACATGGTGACAACGCCACGGGCAAAGCGGATGGGCAGCGACTCGATCGCCCACAGTAATTTGTCGAATGGCTTGAGCCAGCGAAAGCGGTCGGTGAGCTGGGTGGTCATGCGCGAATCCATATCGCTGATGTAGGGGATGCGAAAGAAGATTCGCAGCACCAGTGCGATGAAGCTGCTCTCTTCAACGGCATGTACCAGCGTGTAGCGGTTGGTCGCAGCGAGTTTGATTGCCTTGCCCAGCATCAGCACGTCGAGCAATAATTTATAAGCGGAAAGCCCGGGGCGCGCCGGAGTCTTGCTGAAGCGGTCGGTCACTCGAAAGGTGCGCAGGCCCTTGTAGTGGCGGTCTTCTCCACCTGGAAAGGTAAGCAGGTCTACTTCGTGCCCGGCGTCACTCAAGGTCGCAAGCGTCAGATCAACGGCGATAGGTGTACCGCGATCGATATAGCAGGGTTGAGGGGCTAGCATGAGCAGTTTCATCTGTACAGTTTAAACCAGCTAAGTGCCTGCTGGGCGGCGGTATTGTTGGCCACCTGTGGGTCGAATGTTGGATTGCTGCAATGCGGCTCTCACAAGGTGATTCGCCGTGGTTTAGGCATCGATGTAGACGAATTAGTATATAGCAGGCTTAACAGGTGGTTAGCTTTCGAGCAGCTCTCTTGCCTGTCTGGGGGCGGATGTCATGAAACCCGCTTATTATATGGCTTCAAGCAACAGGTAGAGACTGACATGGCCGAATACATCGCCCCATCCATCGACTGGGTGCGCAAGCAAGTAGAGCTAATTGAGAGTAGCGGCGGGAAGGAAGGCACAACGCTGCTGGACACCGGCATGCCCTGCATTTTGGTTACCCATATGGGCAACAAATCGGGCGCCATTCGCAAGATTCCACTGATGCGAGTGAAAATTGATGCCAATTACGTGCTGATTGGCTCGATGGGCGGACAGCCGAAAAACCCCGTCTGGGTTTACAATTTACGCGCAAATCCAGACGTTGAGATCAGAGATGCAACCGACGTCTACAGCATGCGCGTGCGGGAAGTGACTGATGAGGCCGAACGCGAAGCCATTTGGCAGGTAAGTGCCGAAGTGTTCCCGCCTTACAACGACTATAAAGCCAAAACCGAGCGCAAGATTCCGGTGTTTTTGGCGGAACCCGTCTAGGGGTTGCAGATGGCCTACACGCGCTAAATCCGCCACAATCCTGATCAGGGAAACTTGTGAGGAGAGAGTGATGAAACTGGGTTTGGGTATAGGTCCGTTGGGCCCTGCGGGTGGCGAACGCATCATTGAGCTTGCCAAAGACGCCGAAGATCTCGGCTACGACACGATCTGGTGTCCCGAGATCTATGGCGCGGACTGCTTTACGCCGTTGGCCTGGGTGGGTGCGAACACCTCCAAAATAAACCTGGGTACGTCGATTATGCAGATCTCGGCGCGGACACCGGCAAGTGCGGCCATGCACGCCGTCACCCTCGACTACCTCTCTAATGGGCGCCTTATTCTTGGCATTGGTGTCTCGGGTCCGCAGGTAGTAGAAGGCTGGTACGGCCAACCCTATCCAAAGCCATTGGCACGCACGCGCGAGTGGATTGAAATATTCCGCAAAATTGTGGCGCGCCAAGAGCCCGTTGCCTTCGACGGTAAGCACTATCAACTACCGCTCGATGGCGGCACTGGGCTTGGCAAGCCACTAAAACTCATTCAACACCCGATCCGCGAACACATCCCGGTGTATCTCGGTGCCGAAGGTCCAAAGAACGTGGCGATGAGTGCCGAGTTGTTTGATGGCTGGATACCCATGTTTTTAGCACCCCAGAAAATGGCCACCCAGTACGCCGAGATGATGAAGATTCGCAAGCCAGATTTCGAGATTGCGGCTGCCATTCCAGTGGTCATCGATGACGACGTGGATCGTGCGCGCATGCAGATCAAGCAAAACGTTGGCTTCTATGTGGGTGGCATGGGGGCCAAAACATTCAACGTACACAAAGATCACGTGGGTCGCATGGGCTACGCCGACGCAGCAGACGAGATTCAGGACCTGTTTATGGCAGGCAAAAAGGACCAGGCGTTTGCGGCAGTGCCTGATGAGCTGATCGACGAGATTTCGTTTTGCGGACCGAAAGAGCGGGTGCGCGAACTGTTGCCCGACTGGAAAAACTCACCCGTCACCCAACTCAATATCGGCACTGCCGATCGCGATGTGTTGCGCTTCTTCGCGGAAGAGCTGCTCTAGGGGTTCTGCCTTAAGCATGCAAAACTCTAGTGCAATAGACGCAGTCATAGTGGGCGCTGGCTTCGCCGGGCTGTACATGCTGTATCGCTTGCGCAAGCTCGGCCTGTCGGTGGTTGTTTACGAGCAGGGCGCGAGTGTGGGCGGCACCTGGTACTGGAACCGCTACCCGGGTGCGCGCTGTGACGCCGAGAGCCTGGCCTATTCCTTTTCGTTTTCCGAAGAACTCGAGCAAGAGTGGGAGTGGAGTGAGCGCTACGCTACGCAGCCCGAGATTTTGCGCTACGCGGAGCACGTTGCTGACCGGTTCGACCTGCGGCGTCACATACGTTTTGAGCAGCGTGTGCAGAGCGCGGTTTACGCAGAAGATGGCAATCGCTGGACGGTCACGGTAGAGAGTGGTGAGTGTGTCAGCGCCCAGTTTTGCATCATGGCCACGGGGTGTTTGTCCGTGCCCCAACGGCCAGACATTGCCGGCCTTGATGACTTTGCAGGCGAGCTCTATCAGGCCAGCTTGTGGCCTCATGAAGGCGTGGATTTTGCCGGCAAGCGGGTCGGCATTATTGGCACAGGTTCGTCGGCGATTCAGGCGATTCCCGTCATTGCCGAACAGGCGAATCAGCTTGCCGTGTTTCAGCGCACGCCAAACTTCAGCGTGCCTGCTGTGAACGGTGTACTGGATCCGCAGTGGGTGGCTGAATTTAAAGCCAATTACCGGGCTCACAGAAACAATCACAAGCTTGGGTTGGGCCAGGGGTTTGGCGATCTCAATGTAGAACCCTTAACTGAAGAACCAGAACTGATTGCGGGCGAAGAGCTTACTGACGATCAGTTGCAGAACCTGCTGGAGGAGTATTGGCAAACCGGCGGTGCACGTTTTATGGGCGCGGTGGCTGATGCGCTGGTTACACAAGAGGTGAACCGTGCATTTGCTGAGTTTGTGCACGCAAAGATTCGTGCCACGGTAACTGATCCGGCGATTGCAGACCTTTTATGCCCACGAGATCACCCCATTGGTACGAAGCGTATTTGTGTGGATACCAACTACTACGCCACTTACAACCGCGACAACGTGCAATTGGTCGACGTGAAAACGGATCCGATCGAGCGGATAACGCCGACCGGGGTAGATGTTGCGGGCACGCTGCACGAGCTTGATATGTTGGTGCTGGCGACCGGCTTTGATGCCATGACTGGGGCGCTCTTGAACATGGACATTCGCGGCGAACAGGGCGTTGCATTGGCGGATGCCTGGCAGGCCGGTCCGGTGACTTACCTCGGGCTTAGTGTTGCGAGTTTCCCGAACCTGTTCACCATCACCGGCCCCGGTAGCCCTTCGGTGCTAAGCAACATGCTGGTGTCCATCGAGCAGCATGTCGATTGGCTGACCGACTGCATTACGCATATGCAACAGCAGAAGCTGGTGCGGATCGAGGCCGAAGACAGCGCCCAGAACGAGTGGGTGGCGCACGTTAACGAAGTGGCGGATGCCACCCTGTTTCCGCAGGGCGGGTCCTGGTATTTGGGCGCCAATATCGCGGGCAAGCCCCGGGTGTTTATGCCTTATGCTGGCGGCGTTGGGGCCTATCGTGAGATTTGCGATGCCATTGCCAACGCCGGTTATCGCGGCTTCAAGTTTGCCTAGAGTCCGAGCAGCGCTTCCATAGGAAGGGGATTGCCGTTGAGCAGCAGTGCATTGTTTGCGTAACTGACGTTGGCGCTGATTTGACCATCTTGATGTTGCAACATGCCTTGTTGCACCAACGTTTGCAGCAAAATGGGCGCCTGCGCTACGGCCATCTGCTGGATCTGTTCTGGTGGAATACCCGCTTCATCACCTATCGCCGCTTGTAATTGACTTTGAGCGGTACTCACAGCCAACAGGGTAGCCATTTTTTCACTAAGGGAAAGGCTCGCGTCGCCGCTTAGCCAAAAGGCAGGGTCCATAGGATTGAACTCAGCGAGGGCGGGTAAAGCGCTACCGTCGAGATTTATATTCAGGCTTGCCAGGAAGCTTTCGCCATTGGCGGTGAGTTGTATGGGGCCGATGCTAATTTGTGGCGACGTGCTGGCGAATTCATGCACTATCGGGATGATCTCATTCAGCATGGCGTCCTGTTCACCGGGATCGTTGCTAGTCGTAATTGCGAGCTCTTGAGTCCAATCGTTGTACTTCTGGAGAGCACTCAGAGAGAGCTCGCGTGCGGACATGGTTAGCTCTACATCCGTAATCGTTTGATCTGCAATCAGCATCTGAGCTATCCCATAGCTCATTTCAACGTCGACGGTTTGATTGCTGCTGCCGTAATCGCTGTTCATAGAAAATGTAAGGTCTTGCATTGTCATTGCAGAGGCGTCTGCACCGTCGGGGTCGCGAACGACAAGCGAACTAATGCTTACGTTGGCTGGACCAAGACCGGTTAGGTTAGAGATTATCGTTTGGTCCGCGTTAAAGATCATGCCCTGAAGCGTAAACTCGGCGTTGCCATCCTTGACGCTCAGGTTGTCAATTTGGCTGGCCATCTGCAGGCGTTTTGATTCGGAAGCAAAGGTTGCGTTGCCGGTGGTGCCAGAGAAAACCAGTTTGCTGGCCAGCGAGCCACCCGTTGGTGGGTTTTCACTGGTGTTGTTCGTCTGGGCACTGGCCGGGATTTCAAAGTCAAACTTTGTGGTGCCAAATAAGCTGGTGGTGCTGTGGATGCTTAGCAGGTAGGGCATACCCGCCTCGCTCAGAAACTCCGAAAGTTTTGGATTGTTCGCGCTCTCGGTGGTTGCAGAGCGGTAGAGTCCAAAAAATGGACCCTTTAAAAATCCCACGGGACCATGGCCTATTTTGCTTTCCAACTCGAAGGGTGCGATCAGCTCCTGCACCGCGCTATCCAGGGATGATACGGCGCCATCTGCGGTTGGGTCTGAGATCAGCTCGCGGTATTCGTCTGTGAAGTTCAGTTCATAGCGCAAGGTGCTGCTAAACCAGCCACGATCGTAGTCTTTGATTAACAGGGTAAGGAATGGGTTTCCGCTTGCGAGTTCAGCCTGTTCCTGGATTTGATCCTGGGCCAGTTTACCCAGCAAGCCGGGTAAGGCGAGCAGTATTACAACCACTACCAACAGCGTAATGGTGAGTTTTTTCA
>CAZSYU010000099.1:5472-14818 GCA_964611345.1 uncultured Pseudomonadales bacterium | reverse complement strand
ACATGGTTGAAGAAGTGGAGCACAAGACGGTTGCGTTTGATGCCTACCAGGCGTGCTTTGGCAGCTATTGGCCGCGAGCATTTGGCGTATTGCATGGTTCGTTTGGTGTGCTTGGTCTCGGCCTTGTGGGTATGTTCTCGGCACTTCGGCAACAAGATAATCTGTTCCAACCCTCGTCGTTGTTAGGAGTAGTTAAAGAACTGGCACTAATGACTTACGAGATCGGCCCTTATTTGTTGCGTGCCATGTCGCCCAATTTTGATCCTCGACAAGAATCCGAGCCGGAGTGGGTTGACGAGTGGGTTACAGCGCATGCAAACGCTGATCCGGCGCGACCGTTACCGCTGGTAGATACGTCCCAGCCCACTATGGACGTACCATTTTCGCTCGCAGCTAACTCCTTTTCCCAGGCACAGGCGTCAAGTGCATGACCAATGCAAATCAAAATGTTACTCAAACCGAACGGCTCCAGCGCATCATGCTTGGGCATGGCCTATGCGTGATATTCGTATCCATGCTGGCAGGCTTTATGTTGATGTTTGGTCTGGTGGGTGGCTTCGAGATTTGGCCGGGGCATGTCTGGGAGTTCTCGGTCTACGGGACATCTGCAGGTTGGGTGCGGGCCCACTCCGGTGGCTTAACCAATGGCTTGTTGGTTATGGCCGTTGCATTTGCGTTACCCAAAATCAATGTTCAAGGCGGCAAGGAAAAGCTGCTGGCCTATGGCTTTATCTACGTCGCGTGGTCGTTCACGGTCTTTTATTGGCTGGGTAATGCATCGGCCAATCGCGCCCTGACGTTTGGTGACAACCAGATGGGCGAGTCTAGCCTGATCAGTATTCTGGGTTTTTTGCCTGGACTACCCAGCGTGTTTTTGGTGTTGGTGTTGTTGTGGATTGCCGCTAAGCCCTTGCTGTTCGGTCAGCAACCTGAAAGCGAGACAGATCGAAACAGTTAGCTGTTTGAGCCAACACCTAGTCTACTGCTGCGACTTGACCGCCATCTGCAGCCAGGTGAGTTGCGTTTAGCCATAGGCCAGCCGGGCTTGCGGTAAACGCAATGATGCGGGCAATTTCTTCGGCGCTGCCTAATCGACCCAGTGGTATTCCTTTTTCTACGGCAGCATAAAATTTCGGATTTTCTGCTTTTCGCTGGTCCCAAACTCCGCCGGGAAACCAGACTGCGCCGGGTGATATAACATTCGCACGAATGCCATCTTTGCCATAGTTTTGCGCCAACTCATTAGCGTAGGTACGCATCGCAGCTTTCGCAGGTCCGTAGGCGCCGGGTGGGCGGCCAAAGTGATACTTGCTGGCCATTGAGCCGACAAACACAATGCTGCCATGGCCACTTGCCTGCAGTTCGGGTAGCGCTTCGTTAACTGATCGAACCCCGGCCATAATGTCCACTTGAAAGCTGCGCTGCCAATCTTCCTCGCTGTCGCCGACGCCGAAGCCGCTGGCGTTATGAATCAAGATGTCTACGCCGCCCAGGGCGTCGATAGCAGAACGGACAAAGTTGCGAGTTGAAGCGTCGTCGGTAAGATCTGCCGTTGTTGCGAAGACATCGCCAGAGCCAATGCCCTCTAATTGCGATCTGGCCTTTGCCACGTCCACCTCGCCGCGAGCGCACAGGCCAACAGAACAACCTTCTGCTTTTAACAGCTGAGCCGTATGCCAGCCAATTCCGCGACTGCCACCTAACACCAGTGCCTTCTTGCCGGTTAGTCCCAAATCCATGTTCGCGTCTCCCATGTTCGCGTCGCTAAAGAATTCTTTGTTTGCTGTCTGGTATTAAGCTGCATGCATCAGTCTTCCGGCCAAAGGCCGAGTGCGACCTTGCCGATGTATTCGCGGGCTTCGGTTGGTGCAAACGGTTGCATGAAGGGTCCAGCGCGGACATCTCTGTACATGCGCGCAAGCGGATGCGCGTTGGTGTACCCGGCACCACCGAGCAGATCCATCGCGCGGCTGACAATATCAATAGCACCACGATTCACCACCCACTTTGCCGCCTGATAGTTCTGCATAAGCTGGTGACAGGCTGCCATGCTGGGTGGTGTTGCAGCGTGGGCGTCGAGAAAGTCATCGGTTGCTCTGCCGGCTGCGGACAGTATGGATCGGCACTGGGCCAGCAAGATCTCTGATTCGCCAACGTGATGTTGCACGCCTGAGCGCTGGTTAACTGGCGTTGTAACACGCTTTTGACTCTGAATTTTCTCGAGAGCGAGCTCATGGGCGGCTTCGGCGATGCCCAGAAAGGCGCCAACCAGGGGTAGATTGCCCAGAGCGCGATTCATGAGCACCCCAACGCTCCACTCACCCCAGGGGCCGAGCTTGCGAATGGCAGCAGCGGGGACCTGCACGTTGTTGAACACCACCGACTGGCTGCCGGAGGCGCGCATGCCGAGTGCGTTCCAGTCGTCCTGTGGTTCAAGGCCCGGAGAATTCATTGGCAGCATAGTGCTGACAAGATGATCGCCGTCGGCGTCACGCATCCGCAGGTTCATACCGAGATGTGTGGCCAGCGGCGACATGGTGACAAAGATCTTGTGGCCGTTGATAACGAAGCCGTCGTCGTTTGCAATAGCCTCTGTGAGCGGATGCAGGTTGTCGGTGCCCGGCTCGGTGGCCGTGGCACAAATACGCATGTCGCCCGTTACCAGTTTCTTTAACGGTTGGGCGAGGGCCTTAGTGTCTTTGTTGCGTGCTTTTGTCACCGCATAGGCCTGCGCCATTCCGCGGCTAACACCGAGTTGCATGTTGATCGCGATAGCGGTTGAGCCATCTCCTCGGGCGAGCGTTGCAATGGTGGTAATCCAGTCTTCGATGCTGGTTAAGCCAAAGCCACCAAGCTCTGCAGGAACAAAGGCCGAGGCCACACCGCTGTCAATGAGTTCGTCGTAATTGGCGGCGCAGATTGAATTGTTCGCGTCCGCTTCTGCGGCACGGCCAGCAAAATCGGCGACGAGAGACTCTGCCGCCTCGATGGTCTTTTTGCCGGCAGCCGTGCGTGGTTTGAGTGCGAAGCTCATCGGAACTAGCTAGGTGAGTCCCATGTACAGGCCATACAGGCTAACAACGGTAATGCTGAGAAAGGTGCCGACCACGCCGATCTGACGGAGTTTCAAATTCGCGTTGGTGCCCATGCCAAACACATGAAAGACCCGCGCGACAATAAACAGCACAGACAGGGCCATTAATACCGTCGTATGACCACCGGCTCCTTCAACAGCGCCGAGAATGATCAGGAACAGCGGGGCGTATTCACTGAAGTTGCCGTGTGTGCGAACCTTGTAAAGCAGTTCTTCCGACTCGCCAGTACCGATTAGCATATCGTTCTGTACTCGTGAGCCGATCACCCGGACGCTTAACCAGATTAGAATCAGGCCGGCGACGCAGGCAGTAACAAGAGTAATGGGGAGGTGCATGGCAGAGTTCTCCAAATAGCCAAGATGCTACTCCCAAACGCGTGGTTCTCCCAGCCCTGGCGACGACCGTTGTCTGCGCTACTGCTAAAAACGGCTTATGCTCTGGTAGGCTAGTGCACTGAAGACGAGAAGGGGACAGAGATGAGTGCATGGCTAAACGACGGAGTGCTCGACACTATTGCGGAGCAGGCAGCAGAAGCCGATCGTACGCGTTCTGTCTCTGCAGATGCGATCAGCGCGTTGCGTGGTTCACCTGTCATGGGCATGACAGCAGCTGAAACGCTGGGAGGTAGTGATGCATCCTGTGTTGAGGTGGCGCAGGTGTTGGGCGAAGTCGCTACGGCCTGCAGTTCCACAGCCTGGTGTTTATGGAATCATCTTGCAACGTTTCATCTGTTCTGCGGCTTGCTTGGGCCAGATCATGCAACGCAGCTCACGGGTATCGTCCAAGCGTCGGAGTGGGTTTGCTTTCCGGCCGGCGCGAGTACGGGTGTTCGCTCTCAACGAGATGCGGATGAGTTGATTTTAAACGGCAAAGCCGCTTTCGGCTCGGGATCGCGCTATGCCCAGTGGGCGGGTGTTAGTTTTGTGGGGGATGACCGCAGCAAGCCTGAGTTTGCGCTGGTAGATTTACGCAGCCCTGAAGTTCGCATTGATCCAACCTGGCGGGCGATGAGTTTGCGCGCATCGAGTACTGATGATGTGTATTACGACGGTGTGCGAATACCGCGCTCTACCGTCGCCCCTTTTCCAATGATGTATCGGGTGCAATTCCGTAAACCTGATGTGCCGGTGATAGCACACAGGTATCGAGAAGACTGGGTTGGCGTGTCTGATCTGTGGCTCGGATCGATGGCTGCCAGTGTTTGTCAGGCGGCACTTTCCGAGATATGCACCGGTATCCGCGATAGAGTCGCTATTATGGGCGTGAAGGTGGCCGAGCGACCGCTGGTGCAAGTAAATCTTGGCCATGCACAAGGGCTCATCACGGCGGGCGCCGATACGGTCCAGGCAGCGCTGCATGCAACCGATGAACGCATGCAGAGTAACACCACGCCGACCGAGGCAGACTATCTGGCGCAGATGTCCGCCAGCATGCAGGCATTGCAGTTGTGTGATGACGCCATGCGTTTAATACTGCGGGTGCAGGGCGGTAATGGTCTGCGCGAAGGCACTACTTTCGAGCGGCGCTACCGCGACTTTCAGGCGATGCCGTTACATATCAATGCCCACCGCGATCGTGTTAGTGAGCAGGTTGGGCGAGCACTGCTTGGATTAGACACGACTAATCCTTTCTAGCAGTCACAACAGCGATCCAGCAGAGACCCAAATGAGCGACGCTAATCCACAATTGCCCGAAGACCCTTATGAACGCTGGCGCATACTGCGCGAAAGCTACCCGGTGTACCAGGAGGCAGCGGATGCGCCCTACGCCGTCGCGCGATATGCCGATGTGCTGAATGTCTTGAAAGATCACGGCACTTTTTCATCTGACGTCTCCTTACGGCCGGCCGAAGAGAAAAAGCTACGGCCATCTATGCTGTTTAGCGATCCGCCGGTACACAATCGTCTCCGTAAGTTGGTCAGCTACGCCTTTAAGCCAGCCTTTATCGAAAGCCAGAGAGCGCTAATCGAGGAGCGTTGTGATGTGTTGGTGCGTGCGATGCTGCAACATACGCAGCTCGATTTGGTAGAGGCCCTGGCGGCACCGTTGCCCGTAACGGTAATTGCTCACATGTTGGGTGTTGCTGATGGTGATCTAAAGCTGTTTAAAAGCTGGTCGGATAAGATCTTCAGCAATATTGGAGAAATTCTGTTCGCTCAACCCGATGCCGAGGTGCAACAAGCCCAGGTCGAAATGGACGGCTATTTTCTGGAGCGGATCGCCCAGCTGCGCCAGCAGCCAGAAGATCACCTGTTGAGCCGTCTGATCGAAACCGAGACCGACGAAGGTAAGCTGACTGACCAGGAAGTCTTGAGTTTTTGTGGCCTGTTACTGATTGCAGGAAACGAGACGACCACCGGTCTGATCACTGGCAGCGCGCGAGTATTTGATGAGTTGCCGCAAACGTTCACACAATTGCAGCAGCAGCCTGAGTTGATACCCACCTTTATCGAAGAAACCCTGCGGTTCTATTCACCGTTTTCGGCCACCATCAGACGCGCGACCTGCGACACCAGTATTGCGGGGACGGCCATTCCGAAGGGATCTCTGGTGTTGCCCTTGATTGCATCTGCCAACCGGGATGAGTCGATGTTTGATCGAGCGGATGAGTTTGTTATTGACCGTGCACCAAACCCGCACATCGCACTTGGCTTTGGCATTCATAATTGTCTTGGTGCCCATCTGGCCAGAATTGAGGGCCAGATCGCGGTTGCATCCCTGACAGCATCACTCAAATCCATGGCCTACGCTGACGGTGAAGCGGTGGTGGCAGGCGAGCTCGGCGGACCCAGTAGTCTCAGAGTGCAAATACAGCCCCGGTAGCCGAATATATTTGTGGTAGTCTCGGTGAGTACATCACTCTGGGGAGAGAACCTGTGTCTGAAGCCACCGTAATACAAACAGATAACCCGCATCTGTCCGGCAACAACGCGCCTGTACACAACGAAGCTACCTTTACCGATTTGGAAGTTATCGGTGCGATACCTGCAGACATCAGCGGTAACTTTTTGCGCGTTGGGCCAAACCCTTATTACGTGCCTGACGCTGAGAAATACCATATTTTTGACGGCGACGGCATGATTCATGGCGTCCATATTTCGGCTGGTACGGCAACCTATCGAAACCGCTTTATTGAGTCACAGGCGTTGCAAGAAGAGCGAGCCAAGGGCGATTGGATATATCCCGGGATCAATATGTTTGGCGACTACATAGCCAAGGGTGAAATGCCTGGCATTAAAAACTCCGGCAACACGGCGATGGTGTTTCACAACAATCAGCTGTTCGCGATGATGGAAGGTGGGACGCCTTATCGCATTAAACTTCCTGAGCTCGAAACCTGTGGCGAGCACGATTTCGATGGCACTCTTACACACAACTTCACTGCGCACCCCAAGGTGGACGCCAAGTCTGGCGAAATGATGACCTTTGGCTATGGCATGACGCCACCGTTTCTCACTTACTCAGTGGTGGATAAGTCCGGCCGTGCAGCGCACACAACCGAGTTGACGATCCCTAAGCCTGTGATGATGCACGACTGTGCGATTACCGAAAACTACACCATTTTTCCTGATCTGCCGCTTGTTTTTGATTTCGAAAAGATGCTGGCCGGTGGTGGCCTGGTGAACTGGGATGCAGACAATGGTTGTCGTATAGGCATTGTGCCGCGCAATGGCGATGACGCGACTATTCGCTGGTTTGATATTGAAGAGAGCTTTCTGTTTCACGTGGCCAACTCCTGGGAGGAGGGAGACGAGGTTGTGTTTCAGGCCTGTCGTTCCAATCGGGGTGGCATCCAGTCTGTTGCAGGAGTAGATGTTCGCGAGACGCTTGGGCAGTTGCACGAGTGGCGCTTCAATATGGCAACGGGCGAGGTCAAGAGTCGCGCGATGGACAGTCAGTACTATTGCGACTTTCCGCGCATTCACGATGACCTGGTGGGTTATAAGAATCGCTATATCTACGCCGCTCGCTTTCGCGTGGAGCCGATGCCTACTTTCGAAGGCGAGGTTAAATACGACAACGAGACCGGAAATATTCAAGTACATCAGTTTGGTGAGCATTGTGAATCGGGTGAGGCGGTGTTTGTTCCGCGCAAAAATGCCAGCACCGAAGACGACGGCTATGTTGTTTGCTTTGTTTATAACTCCCAGACTGGCACTAGCGAGTGTCAGATTATTGATGCTCAGCGCTTCGAAGACGAACCTGTTGCGCGGATCAAGATTCCCCAGCGTGTACCCCACGGATTTCACGCCGCGTGGGTACCTGACGCCTAGCTCGTAGCAGCTAGAACCGTTATGCCCTGGGTCTCTGTGGCGCTCATTGCGCTGGGAGCCGCCGTGGCGCAAGCCTTCGGTCGATTCGCCTATGGTGTGCTACTGCCCGCTGTTCGTGACGACCTGGGTATCTCGAATACCGTTGCCGGCACTATTAGTGCAGTTAATGTCGGCGGCTATCTGCTAGGCACTTTGCTCGTCGCCTGGGTAGCCAGCCGGATCCGTCTGTTAGAGGTATTACGCCTGGGCCTCACGCTTACTGCGCTTGGGTTGTTCATAGCCGCGATTGCCAACTCTCCTGGGCTGTTGATGGTTGGACTGCTACTTACCGGCGTTGGGGGTGCCGCCGTGTGGATTCCAGCGCCTATTGTTGCGGCTGATGCCATGCCGGCGCAGCACAGGCCGATGGCTGTTGGGTTGATGGGTTCCGGGATTGGGCTTGGGATCGTTTTTACAGGTTTTGTAAGTGCCCATGTTCGGGTAACCCAGGGTGATGCCGGTTGGCCCACCGTGTTTTGGGTCGACGCGATAATTGCCTGCATTACGCTGGTTGGGCTGCTGTTGGTGGTGCGACATCAACAAGGACAAACTTCAAGCAAAGGCGGCTTCGGCGGCTTTAGTGCCCTGCGCCGTATGCGCGGTTGGTTGCCGCTAACACTCGCCTACTCGGCGTTTGGGTTCATGTATTTGCTGATCATTGGCTTTTTAACAACTCGTCTGGAAGACGACAGTGGTTGGAGCGCCCAGAGTGCTGCTTACGCCTTTACGTTGCTTGGCATTGCTATGGTGTTTGGTGGTCCGCTGTCGATTTGGGTCAGAAAGCGGCTTGGTTCACGGACAACAATCTCCCTGGTGTTTTTGTTGTGGACAATCTTGACGCTGGTTGTGCTAAGCGGCGCAACAGTACCGACTTTGTTGGCCGTGGTTGGCCTCGGGATGCTCTTTACCTCCTTGCCTGGTCTGGTCACGGTGGTTGTGGTTGAAAACACGAGTGCCAACGATTACGGCCCTGCCTACTCGGCGATTACGCTTGCATTTGGATTGGCACAGACGGTTTCGCCACAGATCGGTGGGGTTATCGCTGATCTTTCGGGCTCTTTCACCTGGGTGTTTATGCTGTCATCGGTGTTTGGCGTTTTTGGGCTTGTGGCAGCACGGGCGTTACCCGCAGACTAGTGCTGGTCTGGATTGGAGATTTCGTCCTGGGGCGGAAGTTATGAGGTATGTCAGAAAAAGCGCGCGAAGTAGTTATTTCGCGAGAGCCTGTCGAGCTGTATAAAATTCTCAAGTTTGAAGCGCTGGTAGCTAGCGGTGGCGAGGCTAAAGCGGCTATCTCTGAGGGCTATGTACGGCTCAATGGCGCGGTTGAAACGCGCAAACGGAAAAAAATAGTTGCCGGTGATTTGATTGAGTTTAATGGTGAGCGCCTGACCATCAGGCTACGAGCGGGGTCTTAATCGTGAAGGCCAACGATTGTCTGCGCCGCCTGCGCTACATCCTCGATTACAAGGACACCAAAATCGTAGCTGTATTTGCCCGTGCTGAGCAAAACGTAGCTCTTGTTGATGTGACTGCCTGGTTAAAGAAGGACGATGATCCGGCGTTTGCCGTATGCCCTGATATTATGCTCGCCGCTTTTCTAAATGGCCTGATTAATGAACGTCGAGGTAAGCAGGATGGTCCGCAGCCTGTGCCTGAAACCAGCCTTAACAATAATCTGGTGTTGCGTAAGTTGAAAATTGCGTTCAACTTGCAGGCGGGGGATATTCTGGAACTGCTGGCGACACAAGGCGTAAGGCTGAGTAAGCATGAATTGTCGGCATTTTTCCGGCGTCCCGATCACAAACACTACCGCGACTGTAAGGATCAGGTACTGCGCAATTTTTTGGCAGCGCTCCAGCAGCAATTTCGTGGCCCCGCAAGAGCGGGCGGTTCGAGCCATTCGCCAGAATCAGAGAGAGCGTCAGAATCAGAGAG
>CAZSYU010000099.1:0-5372 GCA_964611345.1 uncultured Pseudomonadales bacterium | reverse complement strand
CAGAATCAGAGAGAGCGTCAGAATCAGAGAGCGTCTGGCCTAAGCGGTAGCTGTAAACAGCTCGCGCGAACGCCAGAAGGCAATCGCTGGTATGGCAAACAGCGTACCCGCAATGAGGGCGCCGACTAAACCGTTGGGCTGGTTCTGTAGTATGGGCCAGACAAACATGGCGATGGCCACCTGGGTGGCGTACAGACTGCCAAGCCACCAGGCCCAGGGTCGCATTTTCCACAGGCCAAAGGCGAGTGCGGCATACACTACCCAGTGCACCACGCCGCCAACTTTTGCAGCACTGCCGTGAAACATCACGCCGAACCAGACATCTTCGTCTTCGGCGAGGGGCTTTAGCACGACGTCGAATGGGCTATAGACAAACGTCATGAACAGGCTGAAGAGCAATATCAGGTTCAGCCACCACGGGCGTCTGGCCCACTGCGTTTTGAAATTAATTGCCACTAGTCCGTTCTTCCCGCTGGTCTGTTATTGTTCTGTTATTGGGTAGGGGCCAAATGCTCTTCTAGCTGATCCCGCAACTCTTTGATTATCGCTGTCTTAGAGGCGTCATGCACGCGGTTGGCTAGCTCTAACGGGTCTTCCTGCAAATCAAACAACTCACAAAGTGTGTTGGTGGTGGTTTCTACGGTAAATCGATAGCGTTGATTGCGGAGTGCGCGAAACGTGGGGGCATTCGGCTTACGGGACTGCTGCTGTATTTCGCTGAACAGGCTTTCTGCATGGCTCTCTTCACCAGCAACTGCGCCCAGCAACGATCTACCACGAATGTTTTGGAGTGGTTCGACGCCCGCCGCTGCAAGGAGGGTTGGTGCAATATCCACCACGCTTGCCAGCGCGTCACTGGTAAGCCCGTCGATGCCGCCAGGGGGACACACAATCAAGGGTACTTGTACGGAACTGCGGTAGAAGTTGAACTTGGCCATCAGCCCGTGGTCACCCAACATTTCGCCATGATCGGAGCTGTAAACAATCCAGGTGTTGTCGAGTAACCCCTGGCTTGCCAGCTGAGTCTGAATGTTACCTATGCACTCGTCGATGAGTGAAATCATTGCGTAGTACTGGCGCGCTCCTGCCAGCACGTAGTCGTCGGTGAGCAGGCTTGCGTTGGCGTGATGGCCACACCAGGACAGATAGTTATCCCAGACCGGTACGCCAACAGGTGGTTGTTTGCTGGGTCCACGGGGGATGTTTGCAGCGCTGTAATAGGCAGCCCATTCAGGATCTCCCATCAGCGGCACATGGGGTTGTACGTACGACAGTTGCAGAAAGAATGGTTGGTCGGCGCTTTGGGTGGCAAGCCATGACTGTGCCTCGCGGGTCAGGAAGCTGGTGAGATCCTGTTCTTTACTCAGTGGACTTGTAACGCCATCCCAGTGCTGCTCTGTTAGTCGCCAGATTGATTTTATCGCCCGCTGATACGCACCGAGCACACCTTCTTGTTGCAGATAGCCAGTGTAGGGAGTCGTAACGCCGTCCATCGCGTGTACATATCGATCAAACTCTTCGATAACGTAGTCGAAACCGAATGCAGCGACTCGTGAGCTGTAATCGCGCATGTCGGTGCTTTTATCAGGTTGTGCCAGACCTTCTGCGTAGTAGTGGGTTTTACCAATATTGGCGGTGTTATAGCCTGAGTTACTAAGTGTCTTCATGAACGTCGGCCAGCCGCTGTCCATGTCGGGGCCAAAGTTGCGCATAACTCCCAATTCGTTGGGGTAGCGCCCGGTGATTAGTGCTGCGCGAGACGGTTGGCAGATCGGTGATTGACACCACGCGGTGTTGAAGCGCACGCCACTGGCAGCGAGGGCGTCGAGATTGGGTGTTTTGATTTGAGTGTTGCCCGCACAGCCCAGCGCGTCGTGGCGGTGTTGATCTGCGAAAATGCAGACTATGTTGGGCTGTGCAGTCATGAATGACCCTTTGCATGCCTTGTCACGGTTGAATTTCTTCCAGCGGTGACATGCCGAGCGCCTCTCGATAGTTGGTGTGAAAGTGATGCAGCGCTGGCTCGTTGCGACCGAACTGGATCTCTTTCAACGTGCCATCAGCAGCAGCGAGCTGCTGCATCTCGCCCATCACGTAGTCTTCCAGCTCTATGGTGCTGCGGAACACCTCGAGCGAGTTGGCGAGGCGAGTAGCGGGATCGTCCGCGCTGCGGCCCTCGTAGTTGTACACTTCTGCGGCGGGTCTATGGGTTGCGTTAGAGGCTGTGTCTGGCGCGCCAAGTATTGCAGCGGCGATTTCGGGTTCGAAGTAGAAGCCAATGCGGGTGATCGAGCGCGATGGATTCTTTGGGTCAGGGTAGATTTTTATCAGGCTGACGCTGTCCGAGTTGACCACCAGTTGGATGTTTGGAAACAGGTAATACAAAACGAAGGTGCCGTGGGTGATACGCCACTCGCTTTCAGGCTGTGTTCGAAGCGCATCAATACCGCGGTTTGCAGTAACAAAACGGTGATGCCGACCAAATTCCTGCAAATGCAAATTGTTGCCGTAGTAGAGGCGTCCGAGCGTGTCCTTGTGCAGTTTGCCAAAATGATAAGTCTCTCCAAAGGTATCATTGGCAAACTTCCAGTTTAGTTGCATGTCGATGGTCTTGTCGCCCGTCGCTTTGAGCGCGCCGAGGTTAAAAGAGCCAATCTCATCCGCCAGATCGCCAAGCAGTTCGTCGATGTCGAGCCGTCCATCGGGTTGAGGATGCACCCACAGCAGCCCGCCGCGCTCAACGGCAGGCAGTTCGATAAGGCCGTTGCAGGACTTGTCTACGGCACCGAAGTGCTCCTCATTAGGGATAGTTAGCAACTCGCCCGTATTGGCGTAGCTCCAGTTATGGAACGGGCACATAAAGACGGATTTTTGGCCTCGGGGTGTGTTTGCCACTTTCACCGACCGATGCCGGCACGCGTTTAAAAAGGCATGGAAAGTCCCGTCCTTATCGCGCGTTGCGAGAATCGGTGTGCCGAAGTCCTCGGTGGTGAGATACGAACTTGGTTTAGGCAGATCATCGGATAAACCAATGAGTTGTGGGTGATTTTGAAAAAACTGATCCCACTCACGAGCTGCTATCTCGGGACAAACGTAGGCACTGGTTGGCATGCGGTACTGCACACCCGCGTCGATGTTTCTGCCCTCGTCAAGCTGTTGCATTAGCTCGTGGAGAATTTTCACCTGTAGAGACTGATGCATTATCATCTCCTGTTGGGATATTTAGCGTGTTAATAAAGGGTGCGGTTAAGAAATACTATACAATAGGTTGCTTGGGTAGTCCTTTGGCACTAGTCCAAAGAAAGGCACTAGTCCAGAGAAATCAACCAGATATAACAGAAAGTAGGGTTTGCCATGAATAACGCTGTTGCCACCAAGTCACTGTTTGAACCGGCCACGCTGGTTGATCCGTTTGAATTCTACGAAGAACAGCGCGCCAAGAGCCCGGTGTTTCTTGATGAGGCAACTGGAACCTACGTGGTGCTGGACTACGACCTCATTAGTGAGGCGGTAGGACGGCTGGATGATTTCTCTAATCAGTTTGACGTGCGCCTGTCCGGCGGTGCCGATGAGGCGCAGCTCGAGAAAGATGAAGAGCTGCAGGCTATTGTCGACCAGGGCTGGCCTGCTGTGTCGACCTTGCTAACGGCCGATCAACCCCGGCATACCAGTTTTCGCAAACTGGTGAATTCCGCGTTTGCGATGCCGAAGGTGAATAAGCTCGAAGACAGTATTCGCGCAATGTCTAACGACCTGATTGATGGGTTCATAGACAAAGGGCAGTGTGAGTTTGTTAGCGAGTACGCCATTCCCATGCCGGTAAAAACCATTGCCGGCCAGCTCGGGCTCGACCGGGCGGATGCTGAGACCATTAAGCGCTGGACCCAGGCCTTTGTTGATCGCCTGTCAGGCATGATGTCGCGCGAACGGCAACTTGAAGCTGAGCGTGAGGTAGTTGAGTTTCAGTTAACGCTAAAAGCGAATATGGATGACCGCCGCAAGGAGGCGCGCGACGACATACTTTCCGATCTGGTAAACGCCAAGCTCGATGGCGAACGACCGCTCGATGACGCCGAGTCGCTGTCTATTGTGCAGCAGCTGATGGTGGCAGGTAATGAAACTACCACGGCTGCGCTCGCTGAAGGTTTGCGCCTGTTTGCTACCAACCCGGATGAGTACAAGAAGATTCAGGCGGACGCGTCGCTCATCCCCAATGCCGTCGAAGAAGTGTTGCGCATGTCCAGCGGTTCGTCGGGTATTTGGCGTGTAATGCATCGCGACGCCGAGTTGGGAGGGGTGAAACTGCCCAAGGGGGCCATGGTTATGTTGCGCTATCACGCGGCAAACCGAGACCCAAAACAGTTCGAAAACCCGAACTCCTTTCAGGTCGAGCGCAAGAACGTGCGCACCCACGTGGCGTTTGGCAAGGGCATTCACATGTGCGTGGGCAACATGCTGTCGCGCAAGGAAATGGCGGTTAGCTTTCAGCAGTTTGCCGAGCGGATCGATGACCTGGCCGTGGCCGATGGGGCAGAACTTGTCTATCCGCCGAACATGATGCTTCGTGGGCTAACAGCCTTGCCGCTGACGTTCTCTAAGCGCTAACACACCCACCTCAGGCTGGTACAAGCCGGTAATAGGAGAGTTGGCAAGTTGGCATTGAAAGTCATTGGCGCGGGTTTTGGCCGCACAGGTACCTTGTCTTTAAAAGCCGCGCTCATCACGCTTGGCTACAAGAAAACTCATCACATGGAAGATGTGATGACGAACGCCGGGCAGGCAGAACTCTGGCACGACGTTGCGTTTGACAAGTCGCCGCAGTGGGACGCGATTTACACGGGTTACCAGGCGGCAGTCGACTTTCCCACAAGCGCCTATTACAAGGAATTGCTTGCGCATTACCCTGACGCGAAAGTGGTGCTCACCGTGCGCGACTTTGATAGCTGGTATGCCAGTGCCTCCGGCACTATCTATGCCGTTGGCCAAACGCTACCTGCATGGCTGAAAGCAATAGTGCCTTCGGTAAGGCGGGTTAGCGAAATGGTGGAGCAAGTAATCTGGCAGGGCGTGTTTGCCGGCGAATTCGAAGATAAGGCACATTCCCGTCGAGTTTTTGCGCAACACATAGAAAAGGTGAAGTCGCATGTACCTGCCGAGCAGTTGCTTGTATATCAGGTCAAGGAAGGTTGGGGGCCCCTCTGTCAGTTTTTGAACTGTGAGGTGCCAGCGGAGGACTTTCCGCATCTCAACGATACCGCGGCGTTTCAGAAGCGTCTGCGGGTGTTGGGGCTCCTGCGCTGGGCACCACTGGTTATAGCATGTCTGGTAGGCGTCGCTCTGGCCCAGATTTTTTGAGATCATCGGGGTAGATA
>CAZSYU010000098.1:0-14882 GCA_964611345.1 uncultured Pseudomonadales bacterium | reverse complement strand
CCAACAGTGAGCATGAGTTGGCTGTCGTACAGCGCAAACAAAGTGAAGGCAGCGATGAGCAGAGGCATGGCCAGTTTCAACAGTGTGAAAGGTTCTATTTCCAGGCGTTGCACTACAACCGCCTGCGCGAGCAACGAAGCACCCGCCGAGCAGGTCATGGCAATGCCGAACACCCGCGCCGTGTCGCCCGCCGAGAGATTGAGCGCGTCTTGAAAACGAAAGCCCATGGTTTGTTGCACCAAGGCAAACCCCGTAAACATCAGCACACCAACAATAACAAAGGGCAAAATGCGCGGGTCAAAATAGCTCATGCGCGGACGCTCTCCCGCTGTGCGTTGCCGCGGTGGCTCGGGCAGAAAGCGCCAGACAAACAGTCCGTTTAGCAGGGCGAGTGCGGCCATGATCCACAACGGCGTGAGCAGCGAGATAACGGCGAGCCCCGCAACCGCCGGGCCAAGAATGGCGCCAAGGTTGTTGGCGGCACCGGCGGCTCCCATGCCTTTGGTGCGGTTGGTGAGATCAGTGATGTCGGCCATGTAGGCGTTTGCGGCCGGCATGGTTGCCGACATGATGGCGGCGTGCATTACCCGGGTGACAATGAGCGTTGCGAACAGCGGCACGCCGATTAACCAGCCATCCAAGCCGGCAGTAAGAACAGAGTTGAAGAGGGCGGTGCCGGCCGTAAAGCCAAACAGGCCGATTAGCATGACCCGCTTGCGCCCCCAGCGATCGCTGGCCCGGCCCCAGAATGGGGATGCCAGAAACACCATCAGCGACGAGCACGCAATGATGGTGGTGATTTGAATTTCCTGCAGCCCTATTTCGCGGCCCAGCGGTGCTAGCACAGGAAATAACACTGAAAATCCCATGCCGACGATCACCAGAGAGGCGAGCAAGGTGCGCTTGGCGTACGCCTGAGCGAAGCCATCAGCGTCTTTATCAGTGTCGGGCTGTGGGGCAGACGGTTGCGAGTGAGTCACTGTGGATTCCTTGGCAGCCGACCAGTTTAACGCGCTGCTGACTGATGAGGTACTATTAGGGGTTGAAGTAAGGGGAGAGACGATATGAGCCAGCACCAGCAAACCGCGCAAACGCAATCACAGCCGACCAGTCAGCTCGTCGCTGCGGGTACTGAGCATCTGGATGTGCTCATTGTCGGGGCCGGTATCTCGGGCGTTAGTGCCGCCCATCACATCAAGCAGGGCTGCACCAACCGCAGCTTCGCCATCCTCGAAGCACGCGCCACCATGGGCGGCACCTGGGACCTGTTTCGTTATCCCGGTATTCGCTCTGACAGCGACATGCATACATTGGGTTTTCAGTTTCGCCCCTGGCGGGAAGCAAAGGCCATTGCAGATGGCCCATCCATTCGTAAATACGTTAAGGCGACCGCTGCCGAAAGCGGTCTCACCGAGCATGTGCGCTTCAATCACAAGGTCATCGCGGCCGACTTTGATCAGGCAAATTCGCGCTGGCGTGTCACCGTTGAGACTGCGGGCAAACAAAAAGAGCTGACCTGTAATCTGTTCTTTATGTGTGGCGGCTACTACAGCTACAAGGGAGGTTACACGCCGGAGTTCAAAGGTCGCGACAGTTATCAGGGCCAGGTAATTCATCCGCAGCAGTGGCCTGAAGACCTCGACTACACCGACAAGAATGTGCTGGTGATCGGCAGTGGTGCAACTGCTATGACACTGGTGCCCGCCATGACCGACAAGGCGGCCAAGGTCACCATGCTGCAACGCTCACCCACTTATGTGGTATCACGTCCCGAGCAAGACGCCATCGCCAACTTTTTGCGCAAGATCTTGCCCGAGAAACTGGCGTACCGTCTGACCCGATTCAAGAACATCGAACTGCAACGGTTTTTCTTTAACCGCACCAGAACCCAACCCGAGAAGGTGAAGGCCAATTTACTGAAAATGGTGCGCGACCAACTCGGCGACGATTACGACGTGGAAAAACATTTCACACCGCGCTACAACCCCTGGGATCAGCGCCTCTGTCTGGTGCCCAATGCGGATCTGTTTACGGCCATCAATAGCGGCAAGGCCGAGGTAGTCACCGAGCACATTGATGAGTTTGTGCCGGAAGGGGTCCGCCTAAAGACCGGTGAGGTACTGCAGGCTGACATTATTGTGACCGCCACCGGATTAAATCTTGAGGTTTTAGGTGGCGCGAGTTTCAGCGTAGATGGCACACCGGTTAACTTTGCGGATACCTTCAGCTACAAGGGCATGATGTATTCCGACGTGCCGAATCTGGTGCAAACCTTTGGCTACATCAACGCCTCCTGGACGTTGCGCGCAGATCTCACCAGCGAGTATGTCGTGCGCCTGCTCAATCATATGAGCGAGCACAATACGCCGCAGTGCGTCCCGAGAGTGGCGCCAGAGGATGCGGACATGGCCGTGCGACCCTGGATCACCGATTTCCCGGCGGGCTACATGAACCGGTCGATGCACCTGTTCCCAAAGCAAGGGGATCGTCAGCCCTGGCTCAATACCCAGAACTTTGCCGAGGATCGTAAGACGATCCGCAACGGCGAACTCGAGGATGGGTCGCTGATATTTTTGACCGCGCAGCAGGCTCAAGCCCAAGCCAGTGAAGAGGCGGGGCGGGCCGCTCTGCGCACTGATGCGGCCTAGGCGCCGAGAAGCTGCCTCTGGATCGATAAAACGCCGCCAAAGGATTGAAATTGTGAGGAAAATTCTTCTGGTTTGCGGCTGATGTGAAGCTTCGTTGCGGGCTTGTGGAATCAGCTGTTTAGCGCCTCTGGCGTTGCTAAGATGGGGACTGGTCACCACTGGCTTGCGGCTGCAGAGCGACGCAACCAATGCCCGCTTTTGGTGTCATATAAATAGGCGGCGCGCATGATGACCACTACGCGCTCGCCAAGCTTGGCATGCCGAAGGATAGCGCAGTCAATTTTCAGTCAGATCGCACCACTTGAGGTTCAGGTGGCGTGATCGCAAAGCGGAAGCGGACAATGCGGAATCGGACCTTGGTTAAGCAAATGAAGTTTGGGCTGGTGCTTGGCGGTTGTTTGACGCTGCTGGCAACTCACATGACTGCGCATGCGGCTGAATTGCCCGAGCTGGATAAGGCCTGGGACAACCGATACATCGTTACCTTCAAAGAGTCGAGCTCAGACCCAGGCGTCGAGCCAAAAGAATCCGCTGCTACTTCTGGTTCTCGCGCGAGTGTGAATGCCCCGGTGTCAGGCGAGCGCATGGCGGGTGCCGCAACCAGCGTAAAAGGCAAGGCCATGATGCGCCATGCGCGGGCCATGGTTGAAAGTGATGGCGGTGAGGTACGCCACGAACTGCCCGGTCTGAATGCGGTGGCCGTCCGTATGACTAAAGCACGGCTGGCAAAACTTGCCGCACGCAGTGACGTCGCGAGCATTGAGCTCGATCCGCCGCGCTACCCCTTTAACACCAACACCCAGGTTGCCCCCTACGGAATTCCGCTCGTCCAGAGCGATCAAATCGCCTACGGCGGTGCGCCTGGCATCACGGTATGCGTTGTCGACACCGGCTTTGATCTTGGGCATCCCGATTTGCCCTCAGGCGTGCGGGTAACCGGCGCATCTACCCCTGGCATTGGCCCCTGGTTCAATGACGACGATGGTCATGGCACGCACGTGGCAGGGTCGATCATGGCGCTGGCCAACACCGAAGGTGTTATAGGTACCACCAATGGCGGCGACTTTTCGGTGCACATTTACAGAGTGTTCGACGAAGAAGGTTCCACGGCGAGTTCATCCGATGTTATTGCCGGCGTGCAGTCCTGTGCTGACGCGGGCGCGAGGGTGGTTAACCTTAGTCTGGGCTGCACCGGTCAGGGCTGTTTCAGCGGCGCGGAGCAACAGGCGTTCAACGGCTTTAACAATGCGGGAATAATGACGGTTGCTGCTGCAGGTAATGAGGGCGCCGACATTACCAATGGCACGCAGCCCAGCTATCCAGCCGCTTATCCGGCGGTGATTGCGGTGGGCGCCATCAACGAAGATCTGGCACTTGCGGGCTTTTCCCAGCGCTATCCACAGGTCGAGTTCACCGCCCCCGGTGTTGCGGTCCGATCGACGGTTCCACGCGGCACGGGGTTTGGTGCCCAGGTCACCATCGCCCAGCAGAATATCGCGAGTGAGGCGTTTCTCAACTCGCCCACCGGTGATGTTTCTGGTCAGCTCGTCGACTGCGGGCTGGCTGGAACGACGTGCGCCAATGCCCAGGGACGCGTGTGCCTTATCGAGCGTGGCACCTTCTTGTTTGTTGAAAAAGCGCAGAGCTGCCAGGCCGGGGGCGGAGTGGGTGCGATCATTTACAACAACGTATCTGGTCCCATCGGCGGCGGCACCCTGGGCGCGAATCCAGGAGTGACCATCCCGGTTGCGGGCATATCTGATACCGACGGCGCCAATCTGCTCAATTTGCTGGGTCAAACCGCGCAGGTCCGCGTGGGCGCGGAAGACTACGGATTTCTGAGCGGTACATCCATGGCAACGCCGCATGTCTCTGGTGTCGCAGCCCTTATTTGGAGTCGTGCACCTGAGCGAACCAACGTACAGATCCGTGCGGCCTTGCAGGCCGGTGCACTGGATCTGGGCGCACCAGGCCGAGATAACAGCTTTGGTTTTGGGGTCGTGCAGGCGCAGGCTTCGTTCCTCGCTCTGTCCGGCGACGCAGATAACGACGGGGTGGCGAATGAATCAGATAACTGTCCGACGGTAGGCAATGCCGGGCAGGTGGATACCGACGCGGACGGAATTGGCGACCTCTGCGACATCGACGTGGATGGCGACGGTATGAGTGATGAGTACGAAACGGCCAATGGTCTCAACCCGCTGCTCGCTGACGGCCTGGGTGACCGGGACAATGACGGTTTCAGCAACCTTTCCGAGTTTTACGCGAGTACTAGCTCCACCAATGCGAGTTCTACGCCGCAGGCGCCGCAACAACCCCAGCTAGTCGCAGCAGTTCTGCCGTCCTCGCGCTCGGCACAGGTGGGCCAGTCAGTGACTGCCTTTGCGACACTAATCAACACCAGTGGTACCACAGGTAGCAATTGTTCCGTTGCACCACTCGATCCGTTACCCGCAGGTTACGAATTTTATGTCACTCAGGCGGGCACCAATGAAATTGTGGGGGCCGCCAACACGACGGTGGACATCCCGGCGAATTCGCCCCAGTCGTTTTTGATTCGACTGACGCCAACTCAGCAGATTGCTTCGCGTGAAGTGCAATTGCGTTTTGGCTGCGACAACCTGGGTTCGGCGGTTGTACTTGACGGGTTAACCACGTTGTTATTTTCGGCGTCCAGCCAACCGGTTGCCGATCTCATTGCCCTGGCCGCCACCGCCAGTAACGACGGTGTCGTGCAAACGAACACCACCGGGGCGGGAGCGTTTAGTGTCGCCAGTGTCAATCTGGGTGCTGCTGCCGCGCTGACCGCATCAGTGAGCGGAACCAACGCAACTGTGCCGCTGGCCTTGAGCATCTGTCCCACAGATTTGTCAGGTAACTGTCTACAACCAGCGGCGGACACTGCCACGCTAACCGTGGCCGCGAACGCCACCCCCACATTTAGCGTCTTCGTGCAGGCAGCCGAACTCATTGCCTTTGATCCGGCCAACACGCGTGTACGGGTAGTTTTCACCGATTCTGGGGGTGTAGTGCGGGGGGCAACCTCGGTCGCCGTGGTCCGCAACAACTAGATTTAACAATTTTGACCAAACAATCGCTTAGTCGGCCGGATTGCTTTACATTGTTAATCCCAATTTGGGCTTAATTCTAGGCATAATCTCTTTTTTCCGCAGACTCAGAGTAGAACAAACATGAACGGGACTTTCTCAAGCCGGGCGATTCTCGCCGGCCTTGTCCTTCTTGTTGGTGCGCAGGCACATGCAGGAGGAACCTTGTACGCAGGCTTTGGTGGTGCCTCTGACGGCGTGTCCATCCGAAGTGCAAACACATTGACAGAAACTGGCTCTTTTGGGTCTGCGTTTCCAGTAGCAGGTATCGCTGCTGGCGAAGCCGATAACCTCTATCTTGCCGGTGGCGACAGCATCACCAGTGTGAATCTCGCGGGTACTGTCCTTGCGACAGATACCGTCGCAGATGCGGACTACGCAGATACTGCCGTGTTAGGCGCCAATCTGTGGGTAGCTGCAGCGGGCACCCCCACAGGTTTGTCGCAGCGCGATTTGATCACGCTGGCTGAAACCGATTTTATCAACACCGCGTTTGTTCCGACGTCCATCGAAGATGGCTTTGGCCGGCTGTATGTTACGTCGGGCGATACGCTGTTTGTATTCAGCAACGCAGGCGTCGAGCTTACTAATACAACTACGGGCACTGCCGGCGTTACCTTTGTTGAATCGGCGCTGTCCGGCACTCGGCTTTATGCGGTCACCGGTGGTGCGCAAAATGGCGTTAGCGTTCGCAACCCGATTACCCTGGCTGAGATTCCCGGAGCTTCTTTCTCATTGCCATTTGCGGTGGAAGGCATTGTTGCTGGTGATGACGATGACCTGTTCCTGACCTCTGGTGGCAATGTGTTTCACTTTTCCACGGCGGGTGTAGAGCTTAGCTCGCAGGCGACTAACCGTGCGTTCTCCGACATCACATTCATCGCGGATCCGCTGCCGCCCGCGTCCGGCACCGCACTGGCAATTTCGTCAGATGCTGGAGTCAACACCATTTCAGTTCGTGATGCAGCAACCCTGGCATCCGCCGGTTCTTTTGACATTGTGGGTGCGGCATCAGGTATCGCTATTAGCGACGCAAATGACTCTGTCTATCTCGCCGTTGGCGACACACTCCTTCACTACGGTACGGCAGGCGCTCTGCTTGCCAGCGTCACCGAAGCTGGCACCACGTTCACCGACGTTGCGTTTGTTGACGGTACTGTGATTGCAGCCATCGCGGATGGCTTTAGTGTTCGCGATCCTAGTTCGCTTGCCGAGACAGCGGTAGTAACCGGACTGGGCTTTAATCCGGCCTCTGTCACCGATGGTAACCCCGGCGAGATTTACCTGACGTCTACGAACAACGTCTTTCGGTACACGACCACCGGCGTCCAGCTGGCGTCGTTTGCAGCTAATGATCAAACCTTCGACTACACCGATATCGCGCTCGTGAGTAACGTGATTTACGCGGTCTATAACTCTCCTGGGCAGGATGGTATCTCGGTGCTCGACCCCGGTTCGCTGGTGCAGGCAGATGTGATCAACACAACCATCGCTGCGACAGGAATTGCTGCGGGCAGTGGTAACGATTACTACATTTCTGGTGGTAACACGATTCAGCACTACGCGCTGGATGAGGTGCTTGCAACCACTACCGCGGGCGCGGGCGTAACCTTCCCGGACGTCGTATTCTCGACCGAAGGCTCGAGTCAACAGACCAGCGTTGTTGCTGCTATTCTGCCGAGCAGTCGCTCAGTGCAGGTGGGCGACATCGCGTCTGCTTTTGCTACTGTGATCAACACGGGTCCTGTAACAGCCAGCAACTGCCGCATCGAGCCCGCGGCTAGTTCAAGTGTTCCTGGTACCTTTAGCTATCAGACCACTGATGGCGGTACCAATGAGTTGGTTGGCACGCCCAATACGCCTGCTGATATTGCAGCGAGCAACGGTAGCCAAAGCTTCTTCTTCTCGTTTGTTCCAAGCGCGCCTTTCGCGGCGACAGATGTGGAACTCGACTTTGAGTGCACCAACGCGCCAGCCGCGCCGGTGTTTGTTGGTTTGAACACCCTGCTGTTGTCTGCGGATGCCAATTCGGTGCCTGATGTGATTGCGCTTGCATTGACGCCTGATGTCGCTTCGCCTGGCATCGTGAACATCCCTGGTGTCGGCGGTACCGGTTTCTTCTCAGTGTCTTCAATTAATGTGGGAGTTGAAGGCGAGATAGCAGTAACTGCCGATGTCACCGATGGTGACCCCAACGTTAGCCTGACGATCTGCCAAACCGATCCGGCCACAGGCGCGTGCATTAACCCAACGGCGCCAACCGCTGGTGCGGTGCTCACCACCATTGGTGCCAACGAGACACCAACGTTCAGTATCTTCGCTACCGCATCAGGTAACGTTGCACTGGATCCTGCGGGCAAGCGCCTTCGTGTGTTGTTTGCTGATCAGACGGGTGGTGCACCTCGCGGTGCAACCAGCGTCGCGGTTCGCACGCAGTAAAACCGGCCGGCCCGCTCGCGGGCTGGTAACAACAATCAAGGGCAGGCGAATTATTTCGTCTGCCCTTTTTTTTGCGTCGAATTTGCTACGCTGGACGGTAGTTTCGGGGAGAACACATGAGCGATAGCCTTGGCGCGTTGAGCGGCATCAAAGTACTCGATTTAACGGATGAACGCGGCATCTATGGGGTCAAGCTGCTCGCTGATCTGGGCGCCGATGTGGTGCGCCCAGAACCGGTGGCGGGCGATCCATTGCGGCAGCGGGGACCGCGGTTAAAAGATCAGTCGTTGTGGCATACGTACTTTGCATCCAATCGGCGTTTTGTCACGTTAGACCCAAACCAGTCGGAAGGCAGCGCGTTGCTCGCGCAGTTGGTTGCCGCGGCTGACATTGTGGTGATCTGTGCCGGTGCGTTTTGTGTGGCCGAAGCAAGGTGTCCGCAGGTGTTGGAAGAGCGCCCTGATCTGGTTGTGGTTGATGTGAGCTCGTTTGGTGACGAGGGACCATGGAAAGATTATTTGGCGCCAGATCTGGTGGCGGGTGCGCTCGGTGGTGCGGCTGCAACAACGGGTGATGTTGATACGCCGCCACTGAAGTCATTTGGTGAACTCAACTTTATGGTGTCTGGCACCTATGCCGCCATAGCGGCATTGAGTGCGTTGCTGCATGTACGGGGTGGGGGTTCTGGTCAGCGCGTGGGTGTTTCGGTTCATGAGTGCATTGCATCCTGTCTCGAGCACGTGCTCATGTGGTATCTGTATCAAGATAAATTGGCGGGTGCGAAAGGGCCGCATCTGCCGCGCCAAGGCAGCTTGCATTGGTCGAACGCCTACAAGGTAATGACCGCAAAAACCGGATCGATCATGGTAACCCCCGCGCCAGACTTTGAGGCGCAGATGTTTTGGCTGGTTGAAGAGGACGCTCAGGAAGACCTCATTGATCCCAAATACCTTGAACTGGAAAACCGTCCACTGATGGTCCAGCGAATGATGGAGGTGTTACACGGCTGGGTTGCCAGCAAAGACGCCCAAGCGTTGTTTCATGAGGCGCAGGCTCGGCATGCGCCTTACGGCTGGGTATTGCCCGTCGACAAACTTGCAACCAATCCGCAGCTAGAGGCCAGAGCATGGTTCACCGACTATGTCGTGGCTGGAACAACCCTGAAAGGCCCAGGAGCACCGTACCAGTTCAGTGCAACACCCTGGCGCATCAAGCCGGCTGCCGAAGTTACAACAGGTACACCGGGTGAGGTGCTTGCTGCCGTGGGCTGGGCAGCAGAAGGAGGTGGCTCATGAGTTCGCAAGCTACATCTCCGCGGCCGCTCGACGGTTTGCGCGTGCTGGATTTCACCCATGTATTGGCTGGACCCTTTGCGACCCGAACTCTTGCTGATATGGGGGCGGACGTTGTAAAGGTGAACTCCCAGGAACGCGCGGTGGCAACCAATGATCCGACGCATCCTTATTATCTGATGTGGAATCGCAGCAAACGGGCGCTGTCGCTAAACATGAGCAATCCCGAAGCGCGACCGATAGCGCAAGCGTTGGCCGAACAGGCCGATGTGGTGATCGACAATTTTTCTGTGGGGGTGCTCGATCGCTGGGGTATTGGCTACGACACCATCAGCGCCGTGAACAAAGGGGTGGTGTACATTCAGATGTCTGGCATGGGCGAAGGCGGACCCTGGTCTAACTACGTCACCTACGCACCTACTATTCACGCGATTGCGGGCTTAACCCAGATCACCGGCGTACCCGGTCGGGAAGACATCGGGGTTGGGTTTTCTTACAACGATCATCAGGCCGGACTGCATGCGGCGGTTGCAATACTTGCAGCCCTCGCCGCCCGCACCCGTACGGGCAAAGGTCAGCGCATCGACCTGTCACAATTTGAGACCGGGGTAAATTTTCTGGGTCCCTCGTTGCTCGACTGGTTTGCCAACGGGCACGCAGCGGGCCCGGTGGGCAACGACCTGCCTTACGACGAGCTGGCACCACATGGCGCTTATCGCTGCCAGCCAGCAGTAAAGGGCAGTACAGCAATAGAGGACGAACGTTGGGTCACCATTGCTGTGCTGAACGATGGGCAGTGGGAAGCACTGCGCGACCTGCTTGGGCGGCCCGAGTGGAGCCTGAATGCCAATTACGAAACCAGTGCGGGGCGCTACGCGCATCGCGCGGAACTGGACGCGCGGCTTGGTGAATGGACCTGTGAGCAAGAGGCAAGCGCGGTCATGCAGCGCTGTCAGGCGGCCGGCGTGCCTGCGGGTGTTGTCCAAACCGGGGTCGATCTGCTCGAGAATGACCCGCAGTTGGCCGGGGTAGGATTTTGCGAGCCTATTGCCGATACAGAGTCGAACTTTGGCCAAACCTGGGCGGATCGATTGCCACTGCACTTCGCGCAGACGCCGTGCACGCAGTACTCGCGGGTGCGTGAGGTGGGCGAAGACAACGCCGCCGTGCTTGCGGACTGGTTGGGGATGAGTGCAGAAGAGGTCGCTGCCGGCGAGGCGGATGGTCGTCTGAGCTAGGGCTCGTCTTTTGCTATGCTCAATGCTTGCAATTGGGTTGATGGGGAGTCGCTATGTCTAACGCAATAAAACTGCAACCAATGCCGGGCGCTCTCGGCGTAGAAATTACGCTGCCTGACTCTTTCTCGGTTGCCAGTGCTGATCCGGCGATCGTCGCTGAAATCAACAGCGCCTGGTTTGAACACCAGCTGGTGGTGTTTCGTGGGTTGTCGTTGTCGCCACCCGAACAGGCGCAATTTTGTGCCCTGTTGGGCGAGCTGGATGAATACCCGTTTCTGGAGGCGACCAGCGAACATCCCAATGTGGTGCCCATCATCAAGGAGCCGAGCCAAAAATTAAATTTCGGCGGCGCCTGGCACACGGATACCTCGTATATGGAAAAACCGCCCAAAGCGACCTGCCTGTATGCGCTGGAGGTTCCCCGGCGAGGTGGTGACACGCTGTTCGCCAACACGGCCAAAGCCTACGCCGCGTTGTCAGATGGTTTACAGGCCATGCTTGCTGATCTTGTCGGTGTGTTCACACCCTCCATGGTGCACGGCAAACAGGGTGCTTACAGCGTGAAGCATGCCAAGCTGGATACCAAATCTGCGCCAGAGGTTGCGGAGCAACGGGTGCTGCACCCGGTCATTCGTACGCATCCAGAAACGGGTCGCCAATCGATTTACGCAACGCCTGTGCACTGTGAGCGCTTCGAGAACATGAGTCGTGCCGAGAGTTTGCCGCTGCTCAACTATCTTTATGAGCACGCCACCAAGCCGGAGTTCACGACCCGGTTGCACTGGCAGCCTGGCACACTGGCGATCTGGGACAACCGCTGTGTGTTTCACAACGCAATCAATGACTACGCGGGAGAGCGCCGTGAAGTACATCGGGTAACCCTGCGCGGCGAGGTGCCGGTTTGAGCGCGATTGAACGTGGTGCATTTAGCACACTGCGCTGTGCCGGGGCATGGGTGCTGTGCATGCTACTTGCGGCGTGCAGCATTGATGACACCCTCGGTCCAGATACCTTGGGCGCAGCGGGGAATGATCTGATTGACGCAAACGCCGCCGTAACCACTGCCGTGAGCATCGAGACAGGTACCCTGCAGGGCGCGCACGCCGATGCCGCTGCCGGTGTGCGGGTGTTTCGTGGCATTCCGTACGCAGCACCCCCGGTTGGTGATCTCCGCTTTCGTGCACCGGCGCCGGCGGCACGCTGGTCAGGGGTTCGCTCCGGTCTCGACTTCGGCACCGCCTGTTGGCAAGACTTCAGTTACTCGTCGTTTGTCTGGAGTCGAGGTGACTTCCAGCGCAGTGAAGACTGTCTGTACCTGAACGTCTGGACGGGCGCGCAGGAGCAAAGCGAACAGCGCCAGGTAATGGTTTGGTTTCATGGCGGGTCACACACGGTCGGCTACGGTCACTCCAAAATATTCGATGGCACCGAGCTTGCGCGCCAGGGTGTGGTGTTGGTGTCGATTAACTATCGCCTGGGTCCGTTGGGTTTTTTAGCACACGAAGCGCTTGAATCAGAAGGCGCTGCCGGCAACTACGGCCTGATGGACAAAGTCGCGGCGCTCAAATGGGTGCAACGCAATATCAAGGCGTTTGGTGGTGATCCCGCTAACGTGACCTTGTTTGGCCAGTCTGCAGGGTCGTCCAGTGTTTGCTACCTGATGGCATCGCCACAGGCGAGGGGACTCTTTCACAAGGCCATCGGGCAATCTGCTGCTTGCATGGGTGAGCGCACTGGCGACCCTGATCTGAATGGTTATGAGCGCGGTGCTGCTCTGGTGCGGGCTGCAGGGTTAGCAGCAGATGCTGCGGTGACTGCGGCTGACCTGCGCGCACTTGAACCGAAAACCTTGCTGGAAGCGGCGCGGAGCTCGGGTTGGCACAACCGATCGCGGGTCACCATCGATGGCTTTATGGTGCCCAAACCACCATTGGAGGTTTTCGCGGAAGGCGAACACAATCAGGTGCCATTGCTTGTTGGGTCAATGGCTAACGAAGGTCATTTGTTGTTTCCAATTAACGACGCGCTCACGCCGAGCTCCCTCGACAAGTGGTTGCGCAAACGGTTTGGTGCACAGGCTGATGAGTTACGCAAGCTCTACGCCGACGAACTCGAGCAATCGGCGGGTTTTGCGCAGCGGGAGATCTTGATCGACCAATTCATGGCCTGGGGCATGCGTAACTGGGCGCGGCGAAACGCGGCCACCGGTCAGCCCAGTTATCTGTATTTCTTCTCTCATGTGCCGCCTGCGTTTCAGCTGTATCTACCTCACGCAACGGATTTGCAGTTACCCGAGGGGCCGCGTAGTGCTGGCGCGTATCACTCCGGCGATTTAGCTTATGTGTTTGGCACGGTTGGGCTGGTAGGTATGGATTGGAATGACCGGGACCGGGAGTTAACGCGGCAAATTACCGGCTATTGGACCAACTTTGCGAAAACTGGCGATCCCAATGGGACGGGGTTGCCGCGCTGGCCGGCTATTGATTCAGTCAATGCCATGGTTTTCGACGCGGTTTCCAGCGCTCAGCCTGGTGTGCGTAAGGCTAAGCTCGATGTGTTCGATCGGGTACAGGCCGCGGCAGATGAGTGAGAGTTCGTAACACTTGTAGTCCTTAACCTTGGGCGAGAGCGGAAGGTGCGTAGCGCTTGGCCCACCACACCAGTACGCAGGCGATGATTGCCGGCAGTGTGATACCGGCAAAGTCGCGCACAAGAGCATCGGGTGTACAGATTCCCACCACGACCTCCCAGACATGGAACAACGCGTGCGCGCTGTGCCAGGCCGCAGCGGTACACCACAATCCCAGGCGCTGCGACGACCACACCAGTCCAGCGGCCACCGCGAGTCCACTAAGCAAATAAATAAAGCCAATATCGCGGACAAAATGCGGATTAAAGGCGCCGGTGTCTGGCACACCGGGCACAGCCCAGTACCAGGCTTCCGGATTAACCAGCATGTACACCCCATTACCAACGAACAGCAGGGCAAGCAATGTTGCAACGGTGTTAGCAATCTTCATTTCGTAGCTCCTGTAATGCGGTTGCGATGTTGGATGCGGCGTGCGGGTACCGAAACAAGGCACAGAGTTTGGCGGTAGGTCCGATGAGCGCGATGGCCGAGGAATGGGCAACTTTTACTTGGGCTTGTCTGGGTGGTGGGATAAAGCCAAGCGCCCTGGTGGTGCGAGTTAACGCCTGCAGCGAGCCAGTGAGCGGAATGATCGCGCTGTCGAATCCATGGGTGTAGATCGCGAGGTCTGCAGCCGTATCGCGAAACGGATCGATGCCAAGCAAGGCGAACTGTGGCGGTGGCATGCCGCGGGCGGCAAAATTCGGTGCGAGCTCGCGCTGTAAGCGGGCAAACAGGCTCATGGTAGTGGGGCATAGATCGGGGCAATTCAGGTAACCGCTGTAAAGCAGTGTCCAGCGGCCAAGAAGTTGCGCCTTACCAAACTCGCCGCCACTCCGGGAGTTAACCAGCTGTACCTCGGGTAATGCGCGCGGGTTGCTTAAAAAGGCGGTATCGGCGTTACCTCCGGGGGTTGCGTAGTGAGCGATGCTTGCAACAGCGACACTGGTGGTGACAAGCAGCCCCGCCAGCAACAGGTGCAAGCGCCTGATTAGTTTGGCTCCGGTGGCGTGAGGTGTTGCGCGCGCATAACTTGTTCGATTTGGAAATCGATGGATTTTTTCACACTCAGGTAGTCCTGATTCTCGGCCGCCGCGTGTTGGGCAATGTCGTCGTGTTCTGATTTCCAGCGGGTGCTGCCATTGGGCAAGGTGACCTGCTTAACCCTGATGGGGCCGTAGCTGGTATCAACGACCAGTTCATTACGCTCGAGAATGCGTTTTTCGAAAGGAGTAATGCGCAACCCGATAGTGGTTGAACGGTTGAGCACAAGGTCGGCCAGTGCGTCTACGCGCTCACTATCCGCTATTACGCTCAGGCAGGTTGCAGAGCGCGATTTCTTCATCACTACGGGTGTGCACCAGGCGTCTCCTGCGCCTGCGGCAAACAAACTCTGCAACAGTGGTTCGAAGGCTTCGGGGCTCATGTCGTCGATGTTGGCTTCGATTTTGTAATGCTTTGAAGTTGAGGTTGCGGCGCTTGCGGTGTTCACCTCGCCAAGCGCCACACGCAACACATTGGGCAGTTCA
>CAZSYU010000097.1:13771-14950 GCA_964611345.1 uncultured Pseudomonadales bacterium | reverse complement strand
CTATTTATATGACAATTATATCCAAATTCGACAGGATATCATGGCGCCTTAGCTCTTACATGAATTTGCTCAATGTCCGCTCTCAACGCCACCGCTCACCATCTCTTATGGTGGCTTATCTGTCTCTATCTGCCGGTCGCATCAGCAGCCGAGAACTCCCTCGACAACCTACTGCGCCAGGCCACGAACTTTCAACTAGAAGGCAACTACCCAATGGCAGACGAGCTTGGCGAGCGCCTGAAACGCGAATTCGCTGATAGCGGCGCCGGTCATGCGCTGAATCTAAACACACTCGTCACCCGGTTATCCTGGGATCTGGAAGACACCCAATATGATGCAGCACTTGAAACAGAAGCAGCGGCAATTCTCGAGCTGTGTGCAAAGAAGATTAAGTCACATCCAGACGATGCCAGAGGCTACCACCTCTGCGGACAAGCGAGATTTGCACTAACGTTTCTCAACGCGGCCCGGGGTTCATACTTCCGCGGCGGACGGAACGCAACCTCCACCATCAAGCATCTGGAACAGGCACTGAAGCGCGACCCAAACCTTACGGATGCCAAAATGCATCTGGGGGTTACCTACTACTACGCGGATAACCTGCCTCCTTTTGTGCGTGCGATCAGCCGGTTTCTGAGGTTCATACCCACCGGCAACTCCAGCAAATCTCTGCCTTATCTAAAAGAGGCAGCAGAATCAGGCCGGTATCTTCGCGATGCTGCGAAATATCTGTACGCAGACCTGGTTATGAGTAGCGAACCGGATCTCCTGGAGGAAGCCCGTACATTCTTAAGCGATCTCGTAGAGCGTTACCCGATGAACCGTCGCTTTCAATTCAAGTACGTTAGCTTTCTGGCACAAACCGAGCAGTATGATCGCGCGCAGCAAGTTCTTAATGCGTTCATCGATCGTGAAAAATGCTGTCCACTACCTGAAGATGATGTAAATCTTGCGCAACTATGGAGCGCGAATATCGAGCTCGCACTGGGCAAACACACCCTCGCCAGATCCAAACTCGCTTTGGTGCGGCAAGAAGTGCTGGCGGCCTGGGCCAGAGACTGGTACGACGACACCACTATGATGCTGACGGAAGTAGCGCCTTAGTAAGACAAGGAACTACCATCAAAAAGCAGGCACCGACCGTTATTCGATGGGCCAACAACGTCAGAAAGGTCAGAA
>CAZSYU010000097.1:0-13671 GCA_964611345.1 uncultured Pseudomonadales bacterium | reverse complement strand
GTCAGAAAGGTCAGAAGACTGCAAGACTGCTATTCTATTTAGCATGTTGTTATGACTAAGAGGTTGCCGTGCACAGATTGAGATTTTGCTTGCTGGCCATTTCACTCCTGACGTGTGTGGCTTGTCAGCGGGTGCTTCCCATGGATGCCGAGATTACGCCCGCTAAGACTGCTGTAGTTATCAATAGCCGCGACCCAGAGAGCGTGAGTGCCGGTGCGGCTTATCTGGCGGCCTACGATATTCCGCCTAGTAATGCCATTCGTGTTGAAGTTCCAGTCAAAGATACTCTAAGTACGTCTGAGTTCCTGAAGCTTGAAAATGAAATCCAAGCAAAGCTTCCCGCTCAAACCAATGCCATTGCGTTACTTTGGAGCAAACCATTTCGAGTGGATTGTATGTCCATTACATCAGCGATTACCTTCTCCGCTGACCCAGCATCTTGTGCATCAGGTTGCAAACGTACTCGTGTCAATTCATGGTTTCTTGATCCAGATGGTGATCTGGCTGGCACTCGAAAACAACGGCGCAGCATGCTCGTCACAGGAGGTAGTCTTGATGAAACTCTGGCACTCATTCTGCGCGGGGCAGCTGCACAGGGAAATCATCCCGATGGTCAAGCGGCCTTGGTAATCTCAGGCGACCGACATCGCGATGTTCGCCAACACAGCTTCTCCCGATTGGTTGCAGACCCACCCGGTCGGGTGATTATTGCCAAGCAGAAAGGATTTGTAAGCTCTGCGGATGACCTGATGTTCTATTTCACGGGTGCCAAAGCAGTGCCGCACCTCGAAGAGCTGGGCTTCTTGCCAGGCGCCATCGGTGATCACCTAACATCGCATGGGGGCAACCTCTACGGCGGGTTGCAAATGAGTGCGCTGGCCTGGATTCAGGCGGGAGCCAGCGGTAGTTACGGAACTGTTGCGGAACCTTGCAACTTTGTCGGGAAGTTTCCCGATCCAAATATCCTCATAAGACGCTATGTCGATGGCGATACACTCGCTGGTGCGTACTGGGCAAGCGTAGAGATGCCCGGACAGGGCGTCTTTATAGGAGACCCTTTGGCGCGACCTTTTAGCCCGCGATCGGCTGAAACATCTGCGCCACTAGAATAATCGCACGTGTGACGATCTGTTGAATAGACCCAGTCAATAAAGAACCACAGCCTTATCAATGCAGCGCGGTCTTGAGTGTCGGGTGTCTAAACCCATTTCTCACCCAAATGGGTGACTTTTCCCTCCTTTAATCCATTTGCGGTATGTGAGTTTTCTTGTACCCGCCTACCCTCGGTTGCAAATTCAGGGGAGAATTAAATGCGAACACTAATTTTTGGGCTGCTGTTTTGTTTGTCGTTGGGCGCTAACGCAACCGCGATGCTGGTGATAGACGGCTCGGGTCAATTGAGAGGAGCCACGGGCGTAGTTGTGGGCGATACGCTCTTTGACGTTGAATTTGTAGAAGGCGTATGCATCGGTTTATTTGGCGCTTGCGGCGAATCCACGAGCTTTACTTTCACAGATCCGGCCGACCCCACAAATGATGCACTAGCTAACGCGGCCAACGACGCTCTGTTAGCACAAGTTTTTCTCGACGTGCCCGGTGGCGGGCAGTTCGACTCGCAACCAGAATTGACGTTTGGTTGCCCGCCTGCTACGCCTAGCCGCTGTAATGTGTTAACGCCATTCAATGTAATGGGTTCGTTATTGAGCGTGTCTCGACTTTCTAATACCTCCGCTATCATCGATGAGGGTAGTAATTTATTTGCTCTTTTTCCTAACAGAACTACGGTTGATGGTGAACAGGGTGCAGTTGGCGAAAGCGTGTACGCAAGGTGGACTGCAACCGGCCCGGTGTCTCCTGTGCCAGTGCCTGCCGCGTTGCCTTTGTTCTTAACGGCGTTGGGTGGTTTCGGTGTGATGCGTAGGCGGAGACTTAAGGTTTAATAAATTTACTGGCCGGTCCTCGACCGGTTTGAAGCGTTTTGTAGATCAACGCTGGGGCAAGCTATCTGGCGGATAAACGCAGCATTCAGTTTACTTTCCATTTGTTACGTCAGACGCCGCAATAGCCTGGATAATGAGCTTCAATTCATCCCGGCTAGCTGCGCTCTGCCCCATCTCACGCAACGTTTGAGTAGCGCCTTCTGAGAGCTGAGCGTTTTTTGCAAAGTTCGCCACCCTGACTCTTAACTCACGATCGTTCGATTGGCTGCCAACAGACACCAGATGCTCTACCTCTGATCGGTTGACCAGCTCGGGCTGAACCGCATCCAGCAGCCGATACTGTTGGTGGCTGTCAAAACTATCGATCTTGGCAGCCAGGTGATTGGCGTCTTCGGCCAGGCCGATTCGGCCCAGCGCGGTGATCGCGCTGCTAATCAAATTAGCGTCGTCACTGTCTAGTGCGTCACGAATAGGTACCGCAGCCTGTTCGTTGCCGGTATTGCCAAGCGCAGTAATGAGTTGGGCCTGGTTTAGTGGATCTGCTTCAGACTTCAGAGCTACTGTTAACTTTGTTGTAATCGTATCGGCCAACGCAGTGTCTGCATGGGTGGCAGCAATGCTTCCCATAGTCAAAACTGAGGTTTGGGCCAGTGACCGTTGGTTAGTTTTCGCAGATCGTCTGTTATCCCACCGTTGCCACAGGCGGTCGATCGACTCAGGTTCGATGTGTCCGGGTGCACTACCCAGCGCAATCATTGCCCGCAGTTGATCGCCATATTGCATTTGCTGGTTATCGGCGACATCCAACAGCAACTGCGGCACCTGTTCTACATCCATGCTTCCCAGTGCGCCGAATAGATCGGCACGGAAAGACTCGGAAACCTGTTCGTTGCCCAACAGAGTCGGGACAACCTGTGAGATCGCCCCTGGATATTGCGCCAACTTGGTTCTGATGAGATGGATAGAATCACTACCGCCGGGCGCAATGGCGATAAGCTCTGCGTGCAGCTCTTCCAGCAACTGCGGGGTAAGCGCAACGCCCTTTCTCGTAGTGGAGCCCCCATCTTCCCCACGCCAGGCATCAGGGTTTGCGGGCAATGCGTATAGCTCGACAGTGCTGCGTTGGTCATCAGCCACGACCTGAGCCGGCTTAATAGTGGTGTGTTGCTCAGAATTTTGCCGATAATCGGCAAGACTCTCTACTTTCATGTTGAAGGCGAAGGTTGCTTCAGCGCGTTCGATCCAACAGTCGTTGAGCTGAATGCGGGTATCGTCATGGACGATTTCCAATTGGGTATCGGTGTCTTTGCTGCCGCTCACGTCGGTCAATTGTTCGTACGCCACCCGCTTTTTGGCAAACCAGCCATCTGCCTGTAAGCCATATTCAACCGTGGCTTCGCCCAGGCCATCACGCTCTCTACGCTGCCGGTTTTCACCAGGTGCAACGAGCGGGTCGTATTGCAGTCCACGCACAAGACCCACCAGTGCCGCCTCGTGCTCGGGTGCCAGTTGATATCGGTGCCATGTCTGTGCGATTAAACCCTGAGGATCGTACTGCACAGCAAACGGGTCGCTGTAGTGCGCAGGCGTTGTGATCGCCTCCGCGCCCTCAAATAGCTGAGCATCCTGCAGTTGGAAACCCCAGATCTCACCGAACTCGGAGCTTTTCAGCAAGCGAGAATAGAGCTGCCCGCGAATCACTATCTGTGAATCTGAAGGCAGGTTGTTCCACACCGTCCGGGTTTGGGTGTCGCTCGAATATTCATTTACTTTGTCACAGCGATCCGCGCTGTAGGCGGGTGCTGCTGCCAGAGAAGCAACACCTCCTAGAGTGAGTAGCAGTGGTTTCAAATGAAAAAATCCTGTTTTCATTGCGATCCTTATCTATTGCAAAGCCGGAAGCGAAATAAAGCCGTCGTCAGCTTTCTCTGCGGTAATGAACTCACCGCTCACTACATAGAGTCCGCCAGCATCGAGTCCTTCGACATTCCCACTAATGGCAATATCGTCCCAACCATCCCGATTTAGATCTGTGACGGTGCTCACATTGCCACCCACTCTGCCGCCCACAGTGGCACCTTGAATTCTCACGCCTTGTGTTGGCGTGAGGGCGGAGTAATCAAATTGCGTGAAATTGCGATCTTTGAGTGTGGAGCCCCAGATCACAAGAGTTTCTCCGGCGGAAATAACACCCGCAATCTCGTCGACACTAAGGCCAATGAGCAAATCATCATAGCCATCAGCGTCGATATCGCCGCCGCCATTCACTGCCTCATAGGATTGACTAAGAGAACCGACAAACTGTAAGGCAACGGAGGCCGGCACCTGATTGAGGTGAAGAGTTCCCTGCGTATTAACCAATGCGTCCCCCCACACCAGGTAGACTGTATCATCGCGGCCAGATTGCACGATTAACTCGCCGCGACCGTCACCGTCGATGTCACCAGCGCTGGAGACTCTCGAGCCGACGCCGTCGCTTTGGATCACGCCTTCAAAACGAACACTGCCAGCACCCAGATTCGCAATGTCGACGGTGCCTGTGGTGTTCTGAGCGAGGGTCGACCCCCACACAACGGTAACTGAACCAACGCCAAATAGCCCATTGGCCCGTGTATTTCTAGCCCCGATGGCGAGCTCGCGCAACCCATCACCATCGATATCATCCAGGGCGGTGATATCTTCTCCAGCATACTCAAACAGGCTGGCACCGATTACGTTGATACCCGCACTTCCAAGGTTGGCCAAATCGATACTGCCACCGCTAGCGGCGGTGATGGCGCTGCCCCAGATCACTGAGCTAAGCCCGCGCCCTTGTATCTCAGGTGTACCGGGGAAGGTCCTATTCGTAAATGGCGTGCCAATCACCACTTCGGCTTTTCCATCACCGTTCAGATCACCAATAGAGGTTACTGATAAGCCAGTTCTGCCACTCAATTCCACGCCAGTGAAGCGGACCCCGTCTGCACCAAGGTTGTCGAGATCGATACCATTGTTGTCAGCGGCCAACAGCGCACTGCCCCAAACCACATAGGCTTCGCCCAGGGTTTGGTCTGAAAAAGGATCGAAGATAAACCGGCTGACTAAATCTTCTGGAGCCCCTAACAGCAAATCAGGTATGCCGTCGCCATCCACGTCACCGGCACTCGCCACAGATGAGCCGACGCCACCCGCCGTTCCGCTGATTCGCACACCTTCCGCATTCAACTGGGCAAGGTCTAGCTCGAAGTCGTTGTCGTGCACCAGCTCAGAGCCCCAGAGCAAGTAGGCAACTTCACCTAATATAGAGCCCACCAGTATCTCTGGATAGCCATCGTTGTTCATATCGCCCACGGGCGCCAACGTGTACGGCTGGCTAAACTGCGTTGACTCGCCGGATATTCGAATTACCTCGAAGCTTTCGCTCACGCTCACTTCAAAGCCAGCAAAGAACGACCCGTCGCTGATGGTACCGTTCAGAGTACCAACCACCGTTGGCACGCAACTAAATAGCCGCTCCGTTGCCACCGTGTGAGGCTCGAGCACGAGATTGTCGCAATTTTCCAAAGTTACGTTGATACCATCACGCAGCCATTCACCCGTGATAGTAAACGTGTGGCTAACGCCTTCCGTAACCTCTTCAGGTGTCACCGAAGTTACGGAAGCTTCGGGCCAAACGTCTGCGCTGAACTCAAACTGGGCGAGACCATCAGTCACATTACCGTCAAAACTGGTGGGGCCAGATACGCTTTGCGCTACACAGTTAAACCGACGCTCACTGGCAGTTCCACCAGCAACCAATTCGGGTTCTGCGACGCAGCCATCCCAGTTTACGGCGACCGAGTCTGACAGCGCAGCACCAGCAACAACTAATTCAACGGGTTCATTCGTTTGAGCAACACCGCGATCGAGCGTTACGGCACCGATCGTTGTGTCCGCAAAAACTTCAAAGGTGAAGTCAGTCGAGCCAACCGCAGTCGTCACGTTGCCGCTGAGCGTACCGATGCTTGAAGGTATGCACTCAAAGGCACGCTCTGTGTCATTACCATTGCCAAGCGGAAATATTTGCTCACATCCTGGCAAGGTCAATGACAGCTCTTCAGTGAGATCCGTCCCGGTTACTGTTATGACAACGGGTTGGTTGATGATACCAACCAGTGGAGTAATCGAGCTGATCTGACTGTTCAGCTGCGAGGTGACGCTAAAGCTCAGGACCGTTGGCCCACTAGTGACTAAGCCCTCAAGTTCCCCTGCCTCTGTCGGCGTACAACGAAAGCGCTGCGTGCTGGCGTCGCCACCAGGCACCAGAGTTACCAGGTCGCAAGATTCCAGCGTGAGTGAGGTACTACCAAGCATATTCGCTCCGGTAACCACAAACTCTGTTTCCACACCAGCGACCAGTACTGTTGGCGATACCTCGCCAAGCACTGGTAGCAGGCTCACGACTTTGCTGAATTCAAATTGAGCCGGCCCATTGCTCACGGTACCCGTCAAGGTGCCGGCAGTATCGGGCGTACAGGTAAATGTACGCTCGGTAGCTGACCCATTGGCTGCTAATTCGATGTTGTTACAACCCGCCAGCGTCAAGCTAATGTCATCGGTAAGGTCAACACCTGTTACCGTCAGGCTGACTGGCAGGTTGATGAAGGCAGTAGAGACGTTGACTGCAGTAATGACCGTATTGGGAACCACGGCAACGCTGAAATCGAAACTTGCAGTACCGAGGGTTGCAACTCCTTGCTCTGTTCCAACGTTTGCAGGAGTACAGCTAAAGGTCCGTTCATTTACAGCACCTGAACCGGCAGTTACGTCAGAGCATCCAGCTAACTCGAAAGCCAGATCTGAGCTTAAGTTGCTGCCACTCACTGTGAACACCTGGTTGACCCCAGCAACAGCGGTGGCGGGCGTAACCGATGTGATTACAGGCTCAAGCACATCGAGCGTAAAGTTAAAGGAAGCAAGATTTTCGCTGACGGTGCCACTAAATTGGCCGGGAGCTTCCGGCGTACACTGGAAGCTTCGCGATTGGGCAGAACCGTCGACGACAGGCTGCAAATTACTACAACCCGCGAGGTCCAGGCTTAGCGCTTCGGTTAGATCTGAGCCGGTTACAAGCAGGGTAACTGGCACGCCCGCGATTGCCTGGCTGGGGGTAACCGAGCTGATCGTGGTGTCTGCCACTACATCAACACTAAAAGCTACAGATGCAATGCCGAGAGTTGCCGAGCCAGTGAGCGTGCCAACCTGGGTTGGTGTGCAACGGAAAGTACGGCTGAGCGAATCACCATTGGGCTGCAACGTAATGTTGCTGCATCCAGGTAGTGTCAGTTGCAGTTGTTCTGTCAGGTCGACCCCTCGAACTTCGATATCCAGGGGCTGTCCAACAGCACCAGTATTGGCATCGACACTACTAATGTTGACCGCTTCAAAAAGCACAGAAAATTCAAATGCAGAAGGATCTTCGGTTGCACTACCAGTAACCGTGCCTGCACGGTCAGGCGTACAAACAAATACGCGCTCGGTAGTGCTACCACCTGCGCTTCTAACACCGGAACAATCATCAAGAGCAAACTCCAGCGCATCTGAAAGATCAGTACCTGTGACCGTGAACTCTGTTTCTACACCCACAGAAGCTGTGGTTGGCGCTACTGAAATTACTGTCGGATCGCCCACAGCAACAACGCTGAAAGCCTGGCTGATGTTACCGATGTCAGCAGTTCCAGCAATCTCGCCGGATCTATCTGGTATGCAGCTAAAGCCGCGCTCTGTGCTGCTGTCGCTCACGTTTAAGGCCAGGTTTGAGCAACCAGGCAGGCTAACGCGCAGGGTTCTGTTGAGATTTGTTCCCCGCACTACAAAGTTCTGGCGAACACCAACAACAGCCTCTGCCGGAGTGACGGCAGTAATCGTTGGCTCACCGACGGTGACCGAAAAATCGAAATCGGCAGGATTTTGTTGAACGCTGCCTTCAAGTTCGCCTATAACAGACGGTGTGCAAACAAATACTCTAACAGTGCTGGTTCCACCATCACCCAGGCGGACGTCGTCGCAACCCGGCAGTTCAAACGCCAGCTCTCGAGTGAGCTTTGTACCCGATACAGTGAATGCCTGCTCTACCCCTAACAACGCAGTGCTGGGAGAAACGCTGGTAATTGTACTGTCCGGCAGAACATCGATTTCAAAGTCGAGCCTCTCTGTACCATTGATCGCCACGCCTCTCTGCGTGCCAGAGGAACGGAATTCACAGGTAAATGTTCGGCTTGACGCAGTACCGCCGGGTAGCAGGATTGGCCTGAAGCATCTGCCCATTCTCAGCCTTATGTTGTCGGTGAGATTCGTTCCGCTGACGACAAACTCTGTAGGCGTGCCCTGTATTGCCTGCAGGGGCGTAATAGACGTTATGTCAGGGCCAGCCTCAACGGTAAGCGTTTGCTCCTGACTTGCATCACCGTCAGTGATAGAAACCGTATGCGCTCCGGCTACTGGATTGCTACAGCTAAACTCACGTAACCCAGGACCACCTCGAAATCTGCGCGGCGTAACGTTTGAGCAGGCACTACTCTCAATTTGCATATCGTCGGTGAGAAATTCGCCTTCGACGGCGATTACTTGAGTGCCAAAACCACCTTGCAGGCTTGGGGTAACATCCTCGATTACCGGTGTGAACGGTATCGATGTAGATGCGCGGAACAACTGAAGGGAATTGTCGTACACGAAGCCTGATTTGTAGAACCAGTGATTCCAGGTTTTGGTTCTGCCCCTTCTGATGCCACAGGGATACCAGACTTTAGCGAACCAAACCCTCTTACTGCACCATCTGACCTTCGGCGCGGCTACCTTGGCGAACAAACCCGCCCTAAGACCTAAAATTTTCGTCTTAACGCTCACATCCAACGATTGATCACAAGCGCCATTGTTGTCGGCATCGAACAACTCGATATTGGCTCTGGTGTTTAGTCTGGTATCCAGAAGAGTGCCCTCTGCCCTAACTCCAGCCTCGGCCAGAAAAGTATCTACACCACCTGTTAGAAAGACGGCAAAGTTGGCTCGAGGAGCGTCGATATTTACATCGATAGCGTCACTAATAGAAAGTGAACCCGTGGCAGAAAGTCTTGCAGCTGCGCCCGCTCGAATGGTGATTGGTATAGGACCAACCGTGAACCGGGCTTGAAAGAACTGGAGCTCTTCAGTGATCTGGGGGAAGCCTGCTTCGAGGGTGAGGCTTTGATCGATGCCACGATTGATTGGCTCTAAAGTAACCGTTTGACCAAATATGGACACAGAATTGAGCCCTCTACGTCCTGCAGCGGTTTGGCCGATGTAGGTAGAATGATCCAGAACACTTTGCCGCCTACCGCGGATCGACAACCCTGCGGTCGCCCATGTCTCTATGGCGCGTTCTGAGTCGTTGTCCAGGCGCCTGAAGCCCATGTTCATTCGAGCATTGAAATTACTGTGTTTACCCCACGATCTGTTAAAAGATCTACTGTCTAGTCCATCGAGGGGACCGCAAAAACCGTCTGCGGAAGGCTCTGCGGCCGTTGAAATCAGGCCGTCTACGAGACCTGGTTTTGCTTTGGTTGTTGCAAAGTTTTGTGCAGTGTTCGCCGAATCAGGTTCCACTGGCAACGCGAACAGCGGCAGGCTGATTTCAACTCGATTGTTGTCCGCATCGTTCTCTGCTGGGCTATCACCCTCTACATCCGCGTCGATAATGGTAACTTGCAACGGAATATTGGCTATGGGTTGCGTTGGATCATGTGGACCCGGCGGCAGCGCCGCCAAAGCAAGTGCTGTCATGCGTGCCACGTCAGTATCGCTGAGTGTGCCCACAACCGAAAGCTCCTGGAGTTCTCCTGCTATGTTGTAAGTCACTTCCCCCAGTGTGCCACCAGGTTCGACTGTTATGGGTTGGGCGCTTTCACTGACAAAACGCAAGGGTTCCCACACGCCATCAATTAGCACTTCAGCCTGTACCTGAGCGAGGCGCTCAACACCGGTTCTGACGCCCTCCTCTTCATCTACAAATTCTTCTCCAGCGATACCAAAGTAGGTTGTATCCAGGATGAGGGACAGGTCCAGGGGTTCGGGATTTGCAGGATCAACGACAAGAACAGTCTCAGACTCGTCTATCTCGACAGCAGCCAGCTCGAAATCATGGTAGGGCTGGCTGGCATCGATTTCGATCAACAGACTCTGAGTGGTGATGACATCGTCCTGTGAGGACAGGTCATTAGACACAACAGTTGCATCTTCTAACGGCTTATCGGGAGTCTCGGCGTACGACAGAAGAATGTAAGTACCGGATTCTTCGATGGTGTCCGGTATCTGGAAGGACACTTCGATGACACCATCGTTTTCTGGGTTGTTCTCCACGGCAATATCGGCAAAGTCATAAGTCGTGCCGATTTCGATATCGTCTGGGGTAATTTCGTCCTCTGCTTGAGAGATCAACTCGAAGTGCAGTTTCGCGAAGTCGGTATCCAGCAGGGCGTCTTGTGTATCGTCGTTGCCGCCCGCGGCAGATTGTTCGCCTCGATCGAGTTCTAAAGACAGCTTAACCGGTTGACCGGGTTGATATACAGCGGCCGCAGAATCAAGAGTAACGGATGAAACCGCGCGCTCCGGAACCGTCTCTGGGAGTACTGTGGTAGTCGGTTCTTCTTCCGCGCTGACCTCCGGGGCTGCCGGAGCCTGAGTGATCTGACTGTTGAGGTCGGAGCATCCCGATAGCGTCAATAAGGTTGCGAAGAGGAGAGAGAAGGGTTGGATCTGGCGGAATCCACGTGGATTCAGATCTCGTGTTGTATGGGCCACTACTGATTGTCCTTGACACTGCACCATGCACAGGTGTCATCCATGATTTGTAAAGCCAGTTTTACAATTCACACGAGTAAATTGTTTGACCTTAGTCGCACAATTCTCTTTTCTTGTTCCCGGAAGCCTGTAGAGCGCGAATTCTTAGGGAGAGCGCACAAAGAGCCAGTCGAATTGGCAGGCTTGGATCACATAGACGCCTAGATTCTGGCTCTGCTCTTCTTTGTTATTGAAGTCGGAGTTATTGAAGTCGGAGGAACACAGTTTCGGTTAGGGCCGGGGAGAGGTGATTTTTAGGTAACACGATGTAATCGGCCTGCAACGAGCGATCCGCAGGACCTATTCGCAGGTGGTCACACCCGTTTCAAAAGGATCGCTTAGGGAATAGGTGCAATCACCATCTGCGCACTGTTCGACGACTTTCGAGCCCCACTCACACCCCTTGCCCCAGTGGTGAATCAGATAGTCGCAGTCACTAATAGACCCTAGGTCACTGCAACGATCAACCTCAATGACATCCCCATCAAACTCGACGGGGTGAAACAGCGACATATATTGCAGCGCGATTTTTCGTGCGCGCTCTGGTGCGACCGAATTTGCTTGCACACTAAACTCGTATCGACGAGCGGTTTCCGCCTGATTTACTGGAAGCGTACTGTTGGCACACCCGGCTACCAACACGATGGCAATCACCAGAATTCCGTGCTTCATCTATTTGCTCCTCCGATCCTGTGCCTGGGAATGATAGCAGCCCCATCCTAGCTCAAGGGGCTTTCTCAATGAACACAAATAAATTATGCCGGGCTATCATCGCTCCCCAAACGACTGATCCAGCGTCTTGCGCAACGGCTTCAACAGCACATCCAGCAATGAACGTCGCCCAGTACGAATATCGACCTGTACTGTCATTCCCGGTACAAGCTTCAGCTCTCGCCCGGTGGTTGTCTGCACTGGAAAGCCAGCCGGCTTGATATGCGCGCGGTAGTAAACCGAAGTGCCTTGTTCGGATTGTTCTTTCAACGTATCGGCGCTCACGTAAGTCACTTCGGCCGGAGCGGCGCCATAGATGGTGTAGTCAAACGGGTCGAAGCGCAGGTTGGCAGTGAGCCCGGGTTGCACTAGCGCGATGTCCGAAGGGCTGACGCGCGCCTCGATAAGCAGCTCGTCCTCGATCGGTACGATTTGCATGAGTTCTTCGCCGCGGCCCAGCACGCCACCGACTGTGGTGATTCGAATGTTTTTGACGATACCAGGCGCGAGCGCGGTGAATACGCTGTCGGCTTGTTCTTCCAGTCGCCGAATAAGCAGCTGCTCGTTTTGTGCAATTTCGTTTTCCACCGTAGTCAGCTCGAGCCGGGCGTCTTCGAGAAACCGATTACGCCGGTTTATCAAGTTGGCCTGAGCATCGTTTACACCGCGTTCTGCGCGCAGTCGCTCCGCACCGCTGGCGTTGCCATCTCTCACCAACGCCTGCACCAGGTTAAGTTCGCGCCGGGCGAGATCTTCCGCGACTTGCAGTGTGCGAAGTTCATCATTGAGACCGGTTCGCCGTTGTGCGAACAGCGCCTGCTCGACCCGGGTGGTGGCGGGTGCACGCTGGACTAGCTCTTCGGCGAAAGTCAGCGCCTCGTCGCCCACCACTTCCGCGCGCAAGCGCGTCACTTTGGCTTCGAGCGCATACAGGTGGAGTTGGATCTCATCAACCGACGATGCAAAGCGCGTTTGTTTCAGGCGCGCCAGCACCTGCCCAGGTTGCACCTGATCACCTTCACGTACCAGCAGTTCGTCAAGCACACCGCCGTCTACCGACTGAATGACCTGCACCCGATTGCTGGTTATCACCTCGCCAGCGGCACGTGCCACCTCGTCGATTTGCAAAACGGCGGCCCAGACTATAAACGCGATTACGGCGAGAGTTATCACAATGAGTACCGGACGATGGCGGCCGCGGTGTGCCTGTTGCAAGCGGTCTGCCCATCGATTGTCCGCCGCGCTGGTTGCCTGGGATGTGTCGTTAGACGGCATTGTTTTGCTCGTTGTCAGTGGTCTTAGCAACGGGTGTGGCGAGCGCGTTGGATCGCCCGACCATTCGCGGCAACAACGTTTCGGGGCTGCCGTCCTGCACGATGTTTCCGCGCTGCATAATCAGCACACGGTTGACGAGCTTTGATGCAAGCATTGGCCGATGGGTGCTAACGATCAGGATATCGTCCGGACGCAACGCCTTTTCCAGGGCTTGCCACACCCGTTGTTCCATTTCTCGATCCATTGATACGGTGGGCTCATCGAACAGCCAGATACGGGGTTGATTGACAAACACACGTGCGAGCGCAACCAGTTGACGTTGCCCACCTGAAAGACCCTCGCCGCCCTCACTGATGGGCAGGTCCATACCGAGCGAGCTGTCCGCAGACAATGCATCTATACCAAGCTGTGCGCTGATCTCAAGCAGGCGGTCGTCGCTAACTGCGCCTGCGAGGCTGAGGTTGGACCGCAATGTACCGCGAAACAGTTGTACCGATTGCGGGAGATAGCCTATAGAGGAGCTAACAAGCTCCGGATCGATCGCCCACAAATCGGCCAGACCCAACCGCACCCGTCCTTCTTGTGGTTGATACAAACCAGCGAGCACCTTAAGCAGTGTCGATTTGCCCGAGCCTACTGGACCTAGCAGCAGTACGCGTTCACCGGCGCTGAAATTCAATTGGTCGACGTTAAGTTGATTCACCTGTGACGCTTGATAGGCGAAGCGAACACCCTCGAGGGCAAGCGAGTCTGGTGAGGTGGCGGGCGCGATCAGTTGCTGTTCCAGTCGTCGCTGGGGAGCGAGGGCGAGTACGCCGTGCACCATAAGCAACGCCTGCTTAACATGTTGCCATTGCACGAGATGATGCACGCTCTGCGCAACCGGAGCGATGACTCTGCCGCCGAGAATGGT
>CAZSYU010000096.1:0-15377 GCA_964611345.1 uncultured Pseudomonadales bacterium | reverse complement strand
CTGCCTGAGGCTGATTTCATAACGGGCGAAGTGCTCACCTGTTCCGGGGGCGCCTGAGGTGACGCGGCTTAGTGCACTTGAGCGATCGCAGTGGCTGCAAGAGGGTTACTTTGTGCGCCATCAGGTGTTTTCGCCGGCCGAAGTTGCAGGGTATCGGCGAGCGGCGCAAGCGGCTTGTCGCCTGGCTCAAACAGAGGCTCGGACAGGTAGGAGGTACGAGTTGGATGGTAACCGCTTTGTTGATTTCCGCCATGTCACCTTGCAATACGAGCACTCTGCCGGAACCGATAAAGTGCGTGTTATCGAGCCTGTCCATGAGTTCGATGAACGCTTTGGTCAGCTAGTGGAGGACAGCCGTTTGGTAACGCCCATGCGCGAGCTGGTGGGAGCGCCGCGCGTAGGTTTGTGGACGGCCAAGTTGAATATGAAGCAGCCGCGTGACGGCTCGGGGTTTCGCTGGCACCAGGACTCGCCGTACTGGATTCATGATCACGCGGATGTTGATCACCTGCCGAATGTGTTTGTTGCCTTTGATGCAGCGTCTGCCGCCAATGGGTGCCTGCAACTGGTTCGTGGCAGTCACACAAAGGGTAGCTTGCCCGGCCTGGCCGATGGTTCTCAACTGGAAGGGTTCTTTACCCATCCCGATGCAATTGATGAGGCGCTGATTGTTGCCCCCGAACTTGCCCCGGGCTCGGCGCTGTTTTTCAGCCCACACATCGTTCATGGCTCGGGACCTAATCACTCAAGCAAGCCGCGCCGCGCGATCATCGTGACCTATCAGGCAGCCGGGCTAGCGGAGCTGAAATCTGGACGAGTCCCGCCGGCGCTTTGAGAGCCCTCAACCACTAAAGCGGTGGTTGGGTTGCTGGTGAACCAGTGTGCTGATACATTGAAAATTTACTAAGAAGTAGCCATAACACATTGAAATATATGAATATAATACCTCCTCATCCTTTCTGTTAACGCCATGGGCTCTGGTCGGCATGGATTTATACCCTGCGTGGGTATCGCGTCTGGTTGCGCCCCCGTTTGGGCGAGTCCATCTATCCGCTGGCGCTGCGAGCGAGAACTTTTCTCACACTAAGTAGTGGCAGTAAGTTTCTGATTTTGGAGGATACGACGTCGATTGAAGAGGTTTGTCTTCTTAAAGTGCTTGAAGTTACTGCAGTGATTCTTGGGTTGCTCGTAGAATTTTTTTCGCGCGTTTTTTTTCGCGGTTGTTATGTAGTGCGAAATTTGAAAGCACTGGTTGCTAGAGAAGAGAGAAGTTGCTTGCCCCGGAAAAGCCCATTTTTTACTGGGTATTTAGTGCTCGAAGAAAAAATTGTTTTGCGTTTACAAAAAGAAATTTGTTCGTATACTGCCGTGCTTACATATGTACATACTTGTGTTTGTACGAACTTCAACAGATACGGATAACCTATGAGCATCATCACCATGGCGACCAGCAAAGGCGGCGCTGGGAAAACAACTTTGGCGCAACTCATCGTTGGCGCAGTACATAATTTTGGTTATACCGTTGGTGTGATTGATACTGATGAGAACGGCACGTTGCACAGCTGGCTGACTGACAACAACAACATGGCCATTGAGTCGAAGAATATTACCGACGAAACCAAGATCGTGGCGGAAGCAAAAAAGCTGGATCGTAAGTACAACATGGTTGTAGTGGACACCGCGGGTGTTCGCTCCCAGGCGACGATCTTTGCGATGGGTTGTGCTGACCTGGTGCTCATTCCGGTGCAAATGTCCAAGGCCGATGTGGTTGAGGCGGTGAAGACCTACAAGCTAGTGCGTAGCGCCGGCGCTATGGCTGAGAAGATTATTCCCGCTCGTGTGGTGTTTACTGACTACACCCCTAAAACCAATGTTGGCAAGCAAGTGCGCAAGCGCGTCGCCAAACATGAGTTGCCAACGATGAAGACACGACTGCACCACCTCGTAGCGTATAAAGAACAAACCTTCAGCGGCAAGGTGGCGAAGAAGGGGCGGGCCGGAGCTCAGGCTCAGTTGCTGGTTCAAGAAATGGCCGAGCAGAATTTTCTGCCGTTCATGCGTGAGCCCGATCTAATGGTTGCGGTATAGTCCACGGGTGGGTGAGCAACGTAACCAAACAACCCGCTGAATAATCTTTGAGTAGGTCATGCTGCCGGCCCAGGGTTGGTGTGTTTCGCCAACTTACTCGGGCAGGGCTAAATAGTTAGTCGGATCCCATACTGCTAACGGCTCGGCGTTGGGCTTCGTTGCGTGCTAAGTGGACGGTTGGGTACTATTGATGCAGCCTCTTTTGCCGAGGTGCCATGCTGTAAGCTTCTGATAAATAAAAGAAAAAACTCTCTGAAAGCGAGTCTCTCCGTAATCGGCCGCGCTCTGGCGCGCATTGCGCTTATGAGTTGGCCTGCACATTGCAGTCCTAGTGCAAGCCCTTGGGATAAACCCTTGTCGAGTACCTGTTTGAGAGCCAAATCATGCTGAGTCTTTCCCACCTCACTAAAACCTACGCCAACGGTGTCCGCGCACTGGACGATGTCAGTCTGACTATCCCCGGAGGCATGTTTGGTCTCCTGGGACCGAATGGTGCGGGCAAATCGTCGTTGATGCGGACGATTGCCACTTTGCAATCACCCGATACGGGAGAGATCGTTCTCGAGTCGGCGGGGGGCACCATTAATGCGTTAACCCAGCAGCAACAATTGCGACGCATGTTGGGTTATTTGCCGCAGGAATTTGGTGCGTATCCGCGAACCTCGCCGCTGGTCATGCTCGACCACATCGCCGTGTTGAAAGGCATTACTTCGCACTCGGATCGGGCCGCAATGGTTGAGCACCTATTGGTGGAGACCAACCTGTGGGACGTGCGCAAAGCCAGTATCGAGCGTTTTTCGGGCGGCATGAAGCAACGTTTTGGTATCGCTCAGGCGCTGCTTGGTGAGCCCCAACTCATTATTGTTGATGAACCTACGGCCGGGCTGGATCCGGCTGAACGACGGCGCTTCCATAATCTGCTCGCGAAAATTGCCGACAATGTGGTGGTGATTCTGTCTACCCACATTGTCGAAGACGTGGCTGATTTGTGCCCGCAGATGGCGATTATGGGGCAGGGTAAAATTTTGCTGCAGGGAGAACCTGAAGCGCTCATCGGCCGCCTTGCGAACCGGCTCTATGCGAAAAAGGTGGCATCCCATGAGGCACCCGCGCTGGTGGCGGCTCTGCCAGTGGTTTCTACGCGCTTGAAGGCCGGCCAGGTAGAGATACGGGTGGTTGCCGAAGAGCCGCCACAGAGCGGTTTTGAGGCTGCGCCAGCCACACTCGAAGACGTGTACTTTGCCACCCTGCTGCAGCACGGTTTGGCGGTGGAGTTGAACTGATGCTTGCAGTGTTTCGCTTTGAGTGCCGCTATCAGTTGCGCTCGCCGTTGTTTGTATCGATCTGTCTGACCTGGTTTCTGCTGGGATTTTTAATCATGGGGTCAGAGTCGGTTAGCGTTGGTGGAATCCCAGCCAACCTTAACCTGAATGCCTCCTTCGCGATTGTCGCTGTGCAGTACATGCTGACCATTATCGGGATGTTTGCAGCCATTGCCTTTGTCGCCGGTTCGATCACCCGCGATCAGGAGGTGCACATGGCCGAGCTGCTGTTTGCCACCGGTGTGGGTGAAGCGAGCTATCTGTTTGGGCGCTTCGCCGGCGGCACGCTGTTTGCCACGTTAGCCGTGTTGGCGGGGCTGGTCGGCTGCCTGCTGGGCACCCTGATGCCATGGCTTGATCCGGAACGCCTCGGGGCTTTTTCGCTTGCACCCTACATCTACAGCGTGTGGGCCGTTGTGTTACCTAACATGTTTGTAATTTGTGCCATATTCTTCAGCGTTGCTGCGATTACCCGCTCGATGATGGCAGCCTATCTTGCAGCGCTTGGATTCTTGATTGTCTTTGTCGTTATCGCGAGGAACACCGATCAGGAATCAATGGCCACACTCGCGCTATTTGGTCCTTTTGGTCAGGTCGCCTTTGGAGAGGTCACCCGCTACTGGAGTGTGGCCGAGCGTAACGCTGCGCTGCCCGAGTTTGCCGGGACGCTGCTCTACAATCGCCTGATCTGGATCGGCCTGGGTTGTGGAGCGCTGCTGCTTACCTGGTTGCAGTTCAAGTTTGATCTGCGCGGAGGGGGTGCTTGGAGACGGGAAAAAGTCGCAACAGCGGCGCCCGTGTTGACCAGTTTCGCCACAACACAATATACGGGAGCGGGCCATACCTGGCGCCAGTTCCTGTCGCATCTGCGTATGGACATTCGTGGTGTCACCCGCAGTGTACCCTTTTATGTGCTCTTGGGCCTTGGCATGTTCAACGTGGTAGGGGGTTTTGTTGGCTCTATGTCGGTCCTTTACGGGACGCCTGCCTATCCGGTGACCAGTGTTATTTCTGGTGTTGTGGGCGGTAGCTTCTCGTTTGTCGTACTGTTGGTGTTGATTTACTACGCCGCTGAACTTGTGCATCGCGAGTGCACCTACAGGGTTGCGCAGATTATCGATGCGACACCGTTTCCCTCCGGTGCTGCTGTTGCTGCCAAGGTAGTGGCACTTTGGTTTGTGATAACGGCGATGTTTCTCGTGGTGATTGGCGCCGGCATGGTGGTGCAAGCGGCGAACGGGTATACCAACTTTCAGCCTGGGCTGTACCTCGCCGAGGTGCTTGGTGTGCAAGGTGGCGCCTTTTACTTCTGGGCCGTGCTTGCGGTGCTCATACAGGTGCTGTCGCCGAACAAGTTTGTCGGTATGTTGGCTTTGCTCGTGCTGTTTTTGGCCAGCGGTGTGCTCCAGAGCTTCGGCTATGAGCACGTGTTGTATTCATTGTCTTTGCCGTCGGCACCCTATTCGGACATGAACGGTTATGGGCACTTCCTGCGGCCACTGTTTACGGTAGGCGCCTATCTCGCTGGTCTTGGGCTGCTGTTTGGCATTCTGGCCCACCTGTTTTACCCGCGTGGTATTCGCACCGGGGTTGAAAGATGGGCGGATGCGGCACAGCGGTTTACCCCGGTCGTGCGTCTGACCAGCGTACTCGCTGGCGTGGTGACACTGGCTTTGGGGGGCTGGATTTTTCATAACACAAATGTGCTCAACTCCTATCAGACCCAGGATGACCTTGAGGCTCGGCAAGCTGACTACGAGCGTAGCTACAGGGTTGAATTGGATACCCCAATGCCGGACGTTGTGCAGCTGGATGTTGCGCTTGATATTTTTCCGCTCGAGCGGCGTCTTGAGTCCAGTGGTACAGCGCAACTGCTTAACGACACACCAGATTCTATTTCAGAAGTGCCATTCACGGTGGCCCCAGAACTTTCGATTAATGCGCTGACGCTAGAGGGGGCGACGCAGGTTTTTGCGGATCAGAGGTTGGGCTTCTATCGCTATGCATTGGCGACCCCATTGCCGCCAGGGGCCAGCATCGACGTCGAATGGGATTTTACCTGGTCGCATCAGGGGTTTAAAAACTCCGGTTCCAGCACGCGCCTGGTGCACAACGGTACCTTTGTGAACAACAGCGAGATTATGCCGACGCTAGGTTATGACCCTGGTCGAGAGCTGCAAGACAACAGTGTGCGACGCGAGCATGATCTGCCGCCGGTGATTCGTGCTGCGAAACTCGAAGAAGCGCCAGCGCGACGTCATCGCGCGGTGTTTGCGGGCAGGCGCACTCAGTTTCGTGCGGTGGTCAGTACGTCGGCAGACCAGACTGCCATTGCCCCGGGGTATCTCGAGCGCGAGTGGAAGGAAGGTGAACGGGCGTATTTTGAGTACGTGATGGATGCGCCGATATGGCCGTTTGTATCCTTTGTCTCGGCCCGTTACGACGTTCGAGAGGATGTTTGGCAAAACCCCGACCCACAGGGTGACGATGTGGAGCTTGCAGTTTTTTATGACCCGCAACACGCCTACAACGTCGAGCGCATGCTTGACGGCAGCAAGAAGTCTTTGACTTACTTCAGCCGCGAATTCTCGCCCTATCAATATCGTCAGTTTCGTATAATGGAGTTTCCTGGTTACGAGGCCTTTGCTCAGTCTTTTCCCAATACCATTCCATTTTCTGAACGCTTGGGCTTTATCGCGGATCTGCGGGATCCAGCAGAAATCGACTACGTGTTTTACGTGACAGCGCATGAGCTTGCGCATCAGTGGTGGGCGCATCAGGTGCTTGGTACTGATGTGCAGGGTCAGACGCTTATTGTGGAAACCCTGGCCCAGTATTCGGCGCTGATGGTCATGGAGGAGGAGTATGGCGCGAACAAGATGCGCAGGTTCTTGAAGTACGAGCTGGATAGCTACCTGAGTTCGCGCGGCTCGGAGCTGATAGAAGAACTTCCACTGCTGCGAGTTGAAAATCAGGGCTACTTGCATTATCGCAAGGGCAGCTTGGTGATGTACGCGCTCAAAGATGCGATTGGCGAAGACAAGGTCAATGCGGCTTTGCGTCGCTTCATCGCGAAATACGCCTTCAATGAAGAAGACTACCCAACCTCGGCAGATCTTGTGGCTGAGTTCCGCGCTGTTACCCCAGCGGAGTACCAGGAGTTGATCACCGATCTGTTCGAGCAGATTACACTGTTTGACTTACAGGTGAGTGATGCGAGCGTAACGCCAGTGGATGACGAGTATGAGGTAAGCGTGACCGTAGTTGCCAGGAAGTTCACGGCTGACGGCCAAGGCGTTGAAACGGAAACGCCACTGCATTATGAACTCGATCTGGGTGTGTTTGGGCAACCTGCGGCAGATCAAGCGCAGGAGCTTGGTGAAGTCGATTTGCCCGAGCCGCTGTATCTCGGCAAGCGGACCGTGGTAAGCGGTGAGCAGACGTTCAAGCTGCGTGTCTCTGAGCGACCGACCCGCGTGGGTATTGACCCTTACAACAAAATGATCGACCGTAACCCAGACGATAATCTGCATCGCCTGGCTGCTGGGGGATAACTGGGGACAAATGGTGGATGAGAGCAAGAGTCATGGGAACCAGGCACCGGATGGTGCCACCAGAGGCGGACCACTCGATGCCAACCATGAAGAGCTTATCGCGCTCGCCAATCAGCTAATGCCGTTTGGCAAGTACGAAGGGCGGTTGCTTATCGACCTGCCGGAGCCTTACCTGGTGTGGTTTAAAGGCCAGGGGTTTCCCCGCGGCAAACTTGGTGAACGCATGGCGGTGATGTTTGAGGTGAAGGCGAACGGTCTGGAGCCCTTGCTACGACCCCTGGTTGGCGTTTCAGCCGACGCTCTGTCAGATTAGTAGCACGTTCGTCGGGAGGAACAGAGGATGACGTTACAGCTTCGCCAAATCTGTCTGGTTGCACATAAGCTCGAGCCTGCGATCGAGGACCTTACGGGGATCCTCGGCATCAACCGCTGTTACGTTGACCCGGGTGTTGCGGCCTTTGGTCTTGAAAATACCCTGATGCCCGTGGGCCGAAACTTCCTTGAGGTCGTGGCGCCAACGCAGCCGAATACGGCCGGAGGGCGCTATCTGGAGCGGCGCCAGGGTGACGGCGGCTACATGGTGATTACCCAGGCAGACAGCAAGGCGACGCAAATGCAGGTGCGTGCCAACGCGTTGGCCAACGATGTGCGGATCGCGCACGAAACCGTGCGTGATGATTGGCACTTGCTGCAACTTCACCCTGGTGATTTGAAAGCCGCCTTTTTTGAAGTAGAAAGCGATGCGCACAATGACTTCAACGGCCATTGGCACCCGGTGGGCGGCCTCGGCTGGGAACCCAGGGTCAAGCAAGACGTGACGGTGGATTTTTTAGGGGTAGAACTGCAGTCGAATGATCCGTTGGAATTAGCAGAGTTGTGGGGCCGAGTGGCCGGTGTTCCGATCACGCGCGACGGCGCTGAACTCTCCCTGTCACTGAATAACGCAAAGTTGCGTTTTGTCGAAGCGAGTGATGGCCGTGGTGCAGGCTTGGGCGGCGTGGACATCGCGGTGGTTGATCGTGACCATATTCTGCGCACAGCGGAAGCACGTGGTGCCTTTGTTTGTGATCAATTCGTGATGATTTGCGGTACGCGCTGGTATCTGCAAGATGTTTAGTGATCGGGCTTCAGCTCCGCAACTAGGTCAGTACACCTCGCGCCGCGAGAGCGCTAATGGTCTGCTCAGAATAACCGAGCACCTGCGCAAGTAACTCTGCGCTGTCAGCGCCCAGGCACGGGGCGGGGCGCGCGACGCCGTTCGGCCGGTTCCGAAAGCGCCAGGGTATGCCGCTGTGCGCGCGAGCACCGACTTCTGGATGCTCCAGGCGTTCGATAAAACCGCGCTGATTGAGATGCGAGTCGTGCACCAGATCGGCTGTGGTAAAGGTGGGCATCGCAGCTATGCCGTGTTGCTGTAGCGCTTTGGTTATCTCCCAACGATCGCGCGTTTGACACCACTGGGTTAGCAGTGCTTCGAGCTCGGTCTCGTTTTGTTTGCGCAGGCCAAGTGTCGCAAACCGTTCATCACTTGCCAGTGCCGGATCAATACATCGTGCCAGGTCTTGCCAGTTGCTCTCGGTGGCACAGGCTATCGACGCTGCCAAAGGCAGTGATGCTCAACGTGATGAGGCTGGGATAGCGAGCGGTGAGTGTATCTGCATCAAGGCTGCGCTCAAGACTGGTGCTTGCTCGCATGTCGTGAATCAAGACATCAGCCCAGCGCAGCAAATTATCCATGGTGGGGTCATCGGCATGGAGTCGCGCAAGCACTACCCCGCGCTTGTTGAGGTTCAGTGGCAGAAAGAGACCACTGTGTTCCGGATCAGGAGCGTCCGCCGGATAGGGGCCACGCCGCCGCGTCGAGTCGCCGTGTGGAGGTTCTACCTTTATGACCTCAGCACCGTTATCTGCGAGCAATCGGGCGGCGTAGGCGCTCGCAACACCATCACCAAGTTCGAGTACGTGCAGTGGTTTGTTCATGTAATAGCGTGGTGTCCCCAATCCCTACAACTATATTGTCTGGCTTTGCAGATTGCTTGCTTGACTTTAATGTTAGTTGTCCGCACTGTGCGCGTCTTCGCAGGTGCTTTTTATAAATCTATAGGGTTATAGATAGCGCCTTCCGGCGATAGCTTCCGCACCGTCCGCACTTTCAGCCTTGAATGCTTCAAGAGCCAGTAAACCTGTGGAATAGGCGTCGATTTCGACGGCACCCCGGCATAGGCCCGGGTGCACAGTGCGGTTCTCCGCACTCCTCTTTTAGGACGCCTCTCAGGAACTACATTGACAGATAATAATTTTGCGCAGCTCGATCTCGACGAGCGAATTCTGCGCGCGCTCACGGATGTGGGCTACGAACAACCCACGCCTATTCAGGCGCAAGCCATCCCCGCATTGCTGGCAGGCAACGACTTGCTGGGTATCGCCCAGACCGGAACGGGCAAGACCGCGGCCTTTTCGTTGCCCTTGTTGCAGCTGCTGGCAGATTCGCCACGCAAACCCAAGCACCCCTCTGCCTTGATTCTCGCGCCCACGCGTGAGCTTGCGCTTCAGATTTTTGATGAACTAAAGGCGTTTGGGCGCCACATGCGCTTGCGCGCGTCCTGCATATTTGGCGGCGTTGGTGCCAATCCCCAAATCAAGTTACTGCGCGAAGGCGTTGACATAGTTGTAGCAACGCCCGGGAGGCTGCTGGATCTGGCTAACCAGAAACACATTCTCCTCGATAATGTCTCCATGCTGGTGCTCGACGAAGCAGACCGCCTGCTCGACATGGGCTTTATTCGAGACGTTAAGAAGATCGTCAACATGACGCCGCGGCGGCGCCAATCACTGTTGTTCTCTGCAACCATGCCGAAAGAAGTGGTGCAGTTTGCCAAAGAAATTTTGCGCGATCCCGTGCGGGTCGATGTCTCACCCAAGCAGGTCACTGTGCGCAAGATCGAGCAGCGCGTGGTGATGGTTAATAACCTGCACAAGCAACAGGCGCTGGAACACATTTTGCGCGATGAATCGGTGCGGCGGGCTATTGTGTTTACGCGGACCAAACATGGCGCCAACAAGGTTGCTAAAAAACTGGTTCAAGCCGGTATCGGTGCAGACGCCATTCATGGTAATAAATCACAAAACGCACGCCAGCGGGCATTGGCAAGTTTTAAGAAAGGTGACATCTGGGTGTTGGTGGCCACTGATATTGCGGCCCGTGGTATCGATGTTGACGGCGTTTCTCATGTGGTCAATCAGGAGCTGCCACACGAGCCCGAAAGCTATGTGCATCGAATTGGCAGGACGGGTCGTGCGGGTGCATCGGGTGTTGCCTGGTCGCTGGTTGACCCATCGGAGCGCGGCCGACTGCGGGCGGTAGAACGCCTGATTAAGTTTGAGCTACAAAAAGCTGATCTTGAGATCGACTACGTTACCCCGCCAGCCGCTCAAGGCGGTAACTCTGGTGGCCGTGCAGGCAATGCTGGAGGTGCCCGCGGTAATGGCAGTGGGCGTCGTGCTGGTGGCGGTGGTAATAAGCGTGGCAATAACAAGAATAACGGCGGCAACGGCTCAGGTCGCTCTCGCCGCCGCCGTGGTAGAAACGCCAGTGGTAACAGCGGTTCCACAGGGGGTGGAAGTAGCGGTTCAGGTAATCGCGCCGCCTAGTCGCAGCGCGCCTTGCATCCTGTGCGCCAACTTCTTATCTTGGGACCTCGCGAACTTGCTGATCCCGAGGTGATGGTATGTCCAATGAGACGTCCAAGAAGGCGCTGCAAACCCTGCCGGCGGATGCATCCACCGAGGAGATTCAAGCCGTTATGGAGCGCGACGGTGCAGCCATATTGAAGGACGTGGCGAGTCCCGAGGTGATTGCACGAATGACTGCAGAGGTGCAGCCCTTTATCGAGCGCACGCCGATGGGTAGTGACGATTTCACCGGCAAGCAAACCCAGCGCACCGGTGCGTTGGTTGCCCGTACACCAACGTGTCGCGACTTGATCATGCACCCGCGCATTATTGAGTCGGCCGAGACGTTTCTTGCCCCCTATACCGACAAAATCATTTTGCATCTGACCCAGACCATCTACATTCATCCTGGTCAGGGTGCGCAGGTGTTGCATCGCGATCGGCTGGCGTGGGGCACGCAAATGCCGCTCTCTATCGAACCGCAGTTCAGTACCATCTGGGCGTTGACTGACTTCAATGCAGAGAACGGCGCAACCAGAGTGGTTCCCGGCAGCCATAAGTGGCCGTGGGACCAGCGGGCCGCACGGGAAGACATCGTTCAGGCAGAAATGTCGGCAGGCAGCGTCTTACTGTATACCGGCAGTGTGTTGCATTCCGGTGGCAACAATGCGAGTACCAGCTCGCGACTCGGTCTTAATCTGACCTACTGTCTTGGTTGGTTGCGGCAGGAAGAAAACCAGTATTTATCCTGTCCGCCACATATCGCGCGCACGCTCGATCCTGCACTGCAGGACCTGCTGGGCTACACCCAGGGAAACTATGCGCTGGGCTATTTCTCTGACCCGGAGTCGACAGAGCCCAATCGGGATATTCTACCGCCGGAAGTGGCACTGGATCGCTGGCCTGATCAGGGCCACGCCTTTAACTCTACCGATCTAGTCGATTCGCCACTGAGCGACGCAGCAGCGAAAGCTTCCGCCCCACCGATGGAGCGTTGATTGTCGAGTAGTGTCCTGATGTCCCGCGCCATCTTCTGTGTGCCTCCAATCTGTTGAATAGTTTGGGTCCAGTCTGGCTGACGATCGCGCTCGCTACTGCGACCACGTTGATCTTGCTGATCATAGGGACGCCGCTTGCCTGGTGGCTGGCGAGCACGCGCAGCCGTCTGCGCCCCGTAATTGAGGCGTTAACAGCGCTGCCGCTCGTGTTGCCACCAACGGTACTTGGGTTTTACATGCTGGTGCTGTTGGGGCCTGCATCGACGCTGGGTTCGTTCTGGGTGACGCTGACGGGTGAGGCACTGACTTTTTCCTTCAGTGGTCTGGTTGTTGCCTCTGTAATCTACTCGCTACCCTTTATGGTGCAGCCGCTGCAAAGCGCGTTTGAGCAGGTGGGTAGGGCGCCGATTGAAGCCGCCCAGAGTTTACGCGCGAATCGTTGGGATACGCTGACCGCGGTTGTGATGCCGCTCTCGGCGGGCGGGTTTCTGACGGCGATTGTGCTGACCTTCGCGCACACCGTCGGAGAGTTTGGTGTTGTACTGATGGTTGGCGGCAATATCCCCGGTGAAACCCGGGTGGTGTCGATAGCGATCTATGAGTACGTCGAAACGTTGCGTTATGGCGATGCCCATCGGTTGTCGATTGGATTGTTGCTGTTTTCGTTTGTGGTGCTACTACTCGTGTATCGCAACAATCGGCGCATGGCGGTCAGAGTCGCATAGCTTGAATAGCACAGACTTAAACGCGCAGGCATTCCTGCAGATCGATGTGCGAACGCCTCTAGGTGATTTCGATTTGGCCGTCGATCTTGAGTTAGGAAAGTTCGGAGTAACAGCACTGTTTGGCGCCAGCGGTAGCGGCAAAACCAGTCTGTTACGTGCGCTTGCAGGATTTGGCGAGGCCGAGGGTTACGTGAGTTGTGACGGTACGGTTTGGCTCGATACCGATCATGGTATCAATCTGCCCGTACAGCAACGTGGCATTGGCTTCATGTTTCAAGACGCCCGGTTGTTCGAACACCTTGATGTTGCAGCAAACCTTCAGTTTGCCCAGCGCCGCGCGCGGCAAGAACCACAGTTGGTCGACTACGATGCGGTGGTTGAGGCATTTGAACTCACATCACTGTTACAGCGCCACACGGGACAGTTGTCTGGTGGTGAGACCCAGCGGGTGGCGCTGGCACGGACGTTACTTACACAGCCAAAGTTGTTGCTGCTGGATGAACCGCTCGCGGCACTCGATGATGCGCGTAAGTCTGAGTTGTTGCCTTATCTTGAACGTCTGGTGCGTGAGTTTTCTCTGCCGGTCATCTATGTCAGCCACGATCTCGAAGAGGTGGCGCGGCTGACCAGCGAAATGATCGTGCTCGAGGCCGGCGCGGTAATCGCCCAGGGCAAAACCGCAGATCTATTTGCCCGTCTTGATCTGCCCGAGGTTAGTGGCAGGTTGGAAGCCAGTGCCCTAGTTGGGGCTTTAGTGGTTGAGCAAGACACGAACTGGCAACTGACGCAGTTGGCTGTTGGGGGGCAAAAACTTGCTGTGCCATTGCGCACCGGCCTAAGCGTGGGCGATAGAGTGGCACTGCGAATACGTGCGCGCGATGTGGCTGTTGCGACGACGCGACCTGTTGGCTTGAGTATCCGTAACGTGCTGGCTGGTTCTGTTGTTGCGCTTGAGACAGATCAGGATTCGCCGTTCGCGGAGGTGGTGATTGAACTTGACCGCGACACGGCTAATGACCCCGAGGGTATTTTCATACGCTCACGAATTACCCGAGCAGCAGCGGCGGAGCTCGAACTGGCGGTAGGCCGGTCTGTGTTTGCGCTGATTAAATCTGTGACCTTTGATTGATGGTGAGTATGACTGACGACAATAAGAACGTGCGTGACGAAGTTTTGGCGCGGTTTGCCCAATCCCTGCAGCCGTGCACGGTATCCCTGGGTAGTGAAGGGGTTGATGACTACGACCCGGTGACTGGTAAGGTGACAATGCACTTTGAATCTAGTGTTGCGCACTGTCACTCCGGCCAGGTCGTGCAGGGTGGATTTGTGGCTGGCATGCTCGATACAGCAATGTCGATGGCCGTGATGGCGCAATCCGGGTTTAGTCTCACGCCGGCGTCGCTTGAACTCAAAGTTAGCTACCTGAAAGGCACAACGATTGGGCGTAACACCGCCATCGGCTGGGTTGTGCAAAGTGGTAAAACAGTGGCGTTTGTTGAGGGCGAACTCTACAACGCAGATGGGTTGTTGCTGGCCAAGGCGAATTCAACCGCCCGGCTGGTGCCCGCCGCTTAGACTTCGATACGCACGTACTGCCGCTTGTGCAGACGCCGGCCCACCCAGGACGTAATGTCCAGTAGTCGCGATTGCCAACCGTATTTAGCGCGAACGGCGAGGGCTGCTGCACTAACTGCCTCTGGTTTATCGATTAGAAATGCCTGTGCAGGTAGCCAGTCGCTAAGCAACTTACCGCGGACATCGCAGATGGCAACCTCAGCGCGCGGCGAATTACGCAAGCGCTTTACTTTGCCGGCGTTGGGGTCAGTGAACATAACCAGCTGGCTTAAGTCATCCTGTAACGCTGCCGCCCAGATGGGTGTGGCAACTTTGCGCCCGTCCTTGCGAAAGGTGGCAAGACTAATGTAGCTGGCCGCGCTCAGGGTCTCGGCTGAAGGTGTGTCCATTGTTTGTGGTCTGCTAGCTCGCTCTTGCATGTTTCAGGTGGTGTGACATATCACCCAGGTTGTCGATGAGAATGCGTCGCTCTATGAGATGCCAACCATAGGGGTCGCGCTCGAAACGGTCTTGGTAACGCCCTCCAGCGATGATTACATTGCTGGAGTTGATGGTCTGATACACCGTGAAATAGCTTCTGACCTGGGCGACTTCAACGCTGTTGTCGATGTCCATTATGATGTTTGTGGTGACATGCCGGGTCATGGGTGTGCACGCCTTGCTCGCGTACGGCACTTCGTTGCCGTTCTCGTCGTAGAAGATAATCATCGTAGAAAACAGATCGTGAATTGCTTTGGGGCCACGCGTTTCTGTGCCGTCCTGACTGACCAACGCCCCCGCGGCAAAAATATTACCCAGGGTTTCGAGGTCGGCTGTATCGATGGCTTCGCAATAGCGGTACATGGTTTCTTCGATAATCTGGCGAGCCAGTAAAGAGTTTTCCAGGCGGTTCATGTGGGTGTAGTCCTAGTTTGATTAGTCAGTGTATTGAATTTTTAGGCGCGTAAGGTGGCCAGATGATCAGCAAGTGTGGCGTCATCCATATCTGCTACACCAAACCCCGTGCGGCTGATAACGCCGCCAAGCCGCTCCCGTAGTTGTGCAACAACCGCAGCAGGTTCACCGACAATGGCGATGGTATGCAGAATATCGTCGCTAATAAGCGCTGCGGCCTCAGCTTTTCTCTTGTGACGATTGAGCGTATTTAACTCCATTTGCAGCTCGCCCCAGCCATGGATGTCGAGTACCGGTTTGTACGCTTCAGTGCTGCCGTAAAAGGCGATACGTTCGCGCGCCGCCTGAGTAGCTTCTTGTAATTGTTCTTCGTTGCTGCCAGTCGCGAGGATGGGCGCGTAGTCTAGTTCAAAACCCGCCAGAGTGCGGCCAGAGTTGGCGAGCCCTGCCTCGATGGCGGGTAAGGTGACTTCGCGCATGTACTTTTCTGAAGAAAACGGATGCATCATCATGCCGTCGGCGATTTCTGCGGCAACCTTTGTCATGAGT
>CAZSYU010000095.1:0-15455 GCA_964611345.1 uncultured Pseudomonadales bacterium | reverse complement strand
GGTTACCGTTTTGAGTCCTTTCAGGGCAACGGCGCTGCCATAAACCACTACCTTGCCGGCACGGCGCTCTATCATTTGGGGCATCAACGCCCGGCACAAGCGATGCAGCGGGTGCACCATAACGTCAAAGGTATTGTGCCAATCGTCGTCACCAAGGTCGGTGGCCAGGGTGCCACTGAAGTTCTCGGAAGCAAGGTTGGCAATAAGCACATCGACGCGCCCACTTTGTTTAACCAGCGCCTCGCAAGCACCGGGTTGGGTGAGGTCGGAGGTGTCGAGCAGTACATCGGCGCCCTCGCTTGTAAAGAGCGACTGCGTGGCCGGCCCCATGTAGTCGTCTGCCTGGGTGATGAGTACGCGTTTGCCTGATAGTCGGCCTGCCATGAGTTAGCTCCTGTTATTACAGCGTTCGATTATCACCGACGCTGGTTAACAAGTGCCAGCCCGATTAGCACCAGAGCAAGGGCAAGCAGAAACAGCCAGGTAATCTGATCGTCAAAAATCAGCCAGCCGAAGCCAATAGCAAACAGAGGTGTGAGCAGACTGAAGGAAGCCATATCCGTCACTGGATAGGTATTGAGTAACCAGATCCAGCCGAGGAAGCCGATACAGGCGACAAAGATAACCTGAAACGCAAAGGCACCCCAGATCAGCGGAGTAGGTTCGCGAATCGGTTCGTAGAAGAGCCATGCGCAGGTCGTGAGCACAATGCCTGACACCGCCAGCTGATACAGTAGGTTCATCTCAGCGGAGACTTGGGCCAGGCGCGTGGTGCGCAGCAACAAGGCAACGCCCGCCCAAAAACAGGCCCCTAAGAGAGCCAGTACATCACCGACCCAAAGACTGGTTCCGCCTGTTTCGGCGGGCGTATTGGTAGTGCCGGAAAACAGACCCAGAGCGACACCAGCGAGTGCGATGCACAGCCCCGTGAACTTGCGCGCGGTGAGTTGTTCCCCCGCGATGAGAAAATGGGCTGCCACGGCCACCCATAGTGGCATGGTGTAAAAGAACAGCGAGACTCGAGTGACCGTCGAAAAATCGAGTGCCACAAACAAAAGGGCAAACTCGGCGGCAAAGAATAGCCCGCAGAGAATACCAAGCGGCAGAGATCCGTCAGTGATGGCGAGGCGTTTGCGCATGACTAGCGCATAGATCAGCACTGGTAGCACCGCAGCAACAGAACGCAAACCTGCCTGGGCAAAGGGGGCAAGCCCAGCATTAACGAGCTTTACCAGAGCCTGGTTAAAACCAAGTAGCAGACTGAAACTGATGAGCCAAACGGCACCGCTCAAGTCGACGCGATCTTTACGTTGTGTCACGTCGTTTGCAAGCTAGTTCATCATGCCGAGCAGTAGATCGCGCTTTTCTTCCATCAGCGCTACATCGCCACGAGACTCGACGTTCAGCCGGACAACGGGCTCAGTATTTGACATCCGCAGGCTGAAGCGCCAATCGGCAAACACCATCGACAAGCCATCAACGTGCTCGATAGTTTCAGCATCAGCTCTGAAGTGTTGCTCCACGGCTTTAAGCAACGCGCCGGGGTCGTCGATGGTTTTGTTGATTTCACCGCTCACTGGAAACAGCGCCATACGTTCATCTACCAGTTCGGAGAGTTTAAGGTTCTGTTTGCACATGAGTTCTGTGGTGAGCAGCCAGGGGATCATACCACTGTCGCAGTACGCAAAGTCGCGGAAGTAGTGATGGGCGCTCATTTCGCCACCGTATACGGCATCTTCCTTGCGCATGCGTTCCTTAATGAACGCGTGACCTGTTTTGCACTGCACTGGCACACCCTTGGCGGACTCCACCAGATCAATAGTATTCCAGGTTAGTCGCGGGTCGTGGACGATACGAGTGCCCGGCGGATTTTTTGCAAGGAAGGCCGCAGCCAGGAATCCCACGACGTAATAACCTTCAATGAACCGGCCGTTTTCGTCAAAAAAGAAGCAACGATCGAAATCGCCATCCCAGGCCAGACCCAGATCAGCGCCGTGTTCTCGAATGGCATCGATGGTTGGGCTGCGGTTTTCCTCATTCAGAGGGTTTGGCACGCCGTTTGGGAATTCGCCATCGGGCTCATGATGCACTTTGATAAACTCGAAGGGCAGGCTCGACTCGAGCAAATCAACCACTCGACCCGCGCCGCCGTTGCCGGCGTTAACCACCACCTTCAAGGGCTTGAATGCACCGGCGTCGACGTAAGCCAGCAGGTGTCTCTTGTATTGTTCACTGAAGTTGACTTCATTGCGGGCGCCGCGGATCGGGGCGTCAACGAAGTCATTGGCTTCCGCCAAGGCCTTGATATCAAACAGCCCTGTGTCGCCGCTGATTGGCTGGGAGCCTTCGCGCACGAACTTCATGCCGTTGTAGTCTTTGGGATTGTGGCTGGCGGTCACGGCGATACCGCCGTCGTAGTTGCCTGCAAAAGTGGCGTGGTAAATCTCTTCAGTGCCGCATAGGCCAATGTCGTCAACATCCACACCCGCGGCGAGCAGACCGTTGGTTAGGGCAGTTTTGATGGCTACGCTGGTCAGTCGAATATCGTGGCCAACCACAACCTTTTTAGGCTGCACTACAGCGGCGAAGGCCCGGCCGATGCGCGTAGCAACGTCCTCGTTGAGTTCATCGGGAACACGGCCTCGAACGTCGTAGGCCTTGAAACAGGTGAGTTCGGTCATGTACTAGTCCATTAAGAGTCAGATCTACCGCGCAAACCGCTCCAGGGCGCGCCGCGCGGAATTGTCAGCGTTCAGGAATTGTTTAGCAATGGGTTTGTAGCATGAGTACCCGTTCAGATCACGTTTGTGCCTTGAACACTGTTTTGTCACACACAGACACCGGAGCTGACACTCATGGCGCCATCAATTTCTCGCTCACTGCGCCTGATACTGCTGCCATTGTGTGCTGGTAGCTGGACAGTTGGCGCGGCAGAACAGTCGCTCCGCGGCACAAGCTATGTCATTGACGTTCCCGTAGTGAGCGCAACTCCCATCGAAGTCACGCGAGTGGTCGAAGGGCCGGAGAAAGTCTGCCGACGGTTGAGCCGGGTAGAGCGCCGTTCCAGAGGACATTGGAAAGGCGAATGGGAAAGCGAATGGCAGCCCGATCGCCGTTCCTATGGTGCCTATGACTCCCACTATTCTGACGACTACCGCCGCAAGGGCGGTGGTGTAGGCGCCCAAATTCTCGGTGGCGTTATCGGTGGCGTTATTGGCAATCAGTTTGGTGGTGGCAGAGGTAAAAAGGCCCTGACCGTTACTGGCGCACTGCTTGGCTCCTCAATAGCCAAAGGGTCTGCCCGGGAAAGGCGCAGATACGATCCCTACGGCGAGTACCCTCAAATTCAGCCCGAGTACGAATGCCACACCGCTACTCGTACCCGTCAGGTTACCGAGGTCACGGGGTATGACGTGACCTATCGCTATAACAATAGTCTGCATAAACGTCGCATGGGACATGATCCCGGCGACACCCTTGAGCTGCGCGTGCGAGCCGTTCCCGAAGTTGGGCCTGACGCTTAATAAATCCTGGAGGAGAAACCTGTGTCCACACTCTTACTGAACGGCATCCAATCGATGGTGCGGTCAAAAAACAAACTACTGAGCGCGTTATTGGTGGGAGGTTTGGCCATGGTCCAACCTGCACTGGCGGATGGCATAGCGCCTGCTTTTAGCGCCGTTGCAGTCGGAGCGGGGGGTGCTACTGGCCCCGTGATGCGGTTGTTTCCTACCACGGTGCTTGAGGATATCCGGGAAACGGGCGCGGTTGCCGAGGAGATGGAAAACGGATTGCAAGAAGTCATTCATCGCCTCGATTTGCAGCAGCAGCTCTATACCGACAGCCAGTGCCAGGGTGCTGATGGGGATGAAGGCTGCGCGCAAATCTCAAAACAAATCGGCGCAACCTACCTCGAGATGCTTGATCTCATGAACGATCGGCTCCCCAGTATGGAAAAAGCGGTCAATAGCACGCGCTCAAGCCTTGAGAAGCGACTGCGCAAAGAACTTGGGCAGCGCACAACGCCCAGCACCCTGCAGGATCAATTGCTTGGCCGGTCTGGCTCTGTTGCGGCAACCGAGGCCAATCGTCCTGCGCTGCGTGGACGATCCGGGGTGCGACTGAGTGACCGGTTTAAGCAGTACTACCAGCTTGTAGCGACTAACACAGAAGGGCCGGGTGGCTCGCTGGCTGTCGTGGCATCAGACATTTACCTCGATATGGAAGAAGCATCGCAACTCATTGCGGCGACACAGGAAGAGATAGCCCGGGCGTCGTTAATGGAACAACTGAATCAGTCCTTCGGAGTGATTACGCCAGAGATGGCAGCGGTTGTGGGTGGCGTCAAGGAGATTCTGTTCGGGGAATCGGTGGCTGATCTGCCGATCGCGGAAGCACCGTATCAGATCGGTAAATCCGAGTTTGTGAGTCCGCTAGAATTCTAGGGAGCAAACTTAGCACTGGACGCGAGTCGCAAAAAACCCGCGCGAGCCAATTCTATTCAAATCACTTCATTGAGAATCACCATGACAGCTAAACTCTTTACTAAAAATAATGGCAGTTACGTCGCGCGGCTCATAGGGCTTGGAATGGCGACGCTGCTTTACACCGCCTGCGCAGCCACATCGGCACCGGTTGCTGACTTGTGTGGCGGGCGATTGGGCAGCAACGTCGAAAGCGGCCTCAGTGAGGCTGAGCGTCGACTTGGCAGCGGTTGCGAGCATCAGTTTGACAGCTATTTCAGAGAAAACCTGGCGCTGGCAGAAGCAAACCCCGACATGGAGAACAAGCGTTTTTTCAGTGACCATCTGTTGCGAGTAAACGATATGGGTGTGATCAGCAAGCGTCAGGCACGTGATCTTTATAACCGGTATTTCAATGTGAAGTTTGTGTCTTTGGCCGGCGACTACAATACCTGCTCGCAGACCTGTCCGGTGCAATCCCGCGTCATCTCCGATATGAAACAAGAACTGCAAGACAAGGAGCTGGGATTGTTGCGGGCCAGTTCGGATAATGCCAGCTACTATCGGGCAGATAATCTGTTGAAGGAAACGCAGTTGGTATTGGCGGCCACCTGTCGCGCCTGTGCCGCCGGTAGCAGCACGGGTCAGTGAGCGTGTCAGTACAACCACCGAGTTGGGGATTCGGACGCGGATTACTCTGCGGCATTGTGCTTATGGCTGCGGCGCTGGTTGCAGCGCAAACGCAATCGATAGATCTCAAAGCGGTTGATCTGGGTGACAAACTATCCCTAACGGCGGCGGCTGAGCGCTCCGCCGGGGTCTGGTCCTGGATAACACTTAATCTCGGCCACAGCTTCTGGTTGTTTGCCATCGTGCTTGCGCTGTTTGCAGTCAATGTTGTGCAGCTGCATGGTTTATTAGGCTCAGAGCCTACGAATAAACGCGTGACACAGCTTGATCAGCTCACTGACGTATGGATGCATCTGTTTGTCGGTATTGGTGTGGTATGGACCGCAGTCGGGATGCGTAGCGCGTTGCAGGCGGCGCTTGGCGAAGGCGCCGGTTCGACCGCAGATTCTGCTGACACCGTGCTGCGCAAACTGGTCGATGGCGGCATTTTGCTGGCCCTTACCACCACTATTGTCGGCGGTATTGGCGGTTATCTTATGCGGTTAATAAAAACTCTCGTGTTGGGTGCTCGTTTGCAGCACTTGTTCGAACAGCAGCAGCGCGGTGATGTACAGGCGCTGTTAGCGGCCACGCAACGCATAGAATCGCGCATGTTATGGCAACCTGACGATACTCTGGAGTCGTTCGATGAACACGATGAGCGGGGTGGGGAGGCGCATCGTGCTCCCGCGTAGGCGACATCAGGCGGCGAGCGCGTCCGGCATTGATGGCGAGAGCTTGCAGGCCGACGTGATGCGGTTTATGGCCATTATCGGATTTTGTCTGGTTGCCATAATGGGTCTGGTGCGGGACGTTCATCTCCCTCAACAGCCAGCCGCGCTCGACACGGAAGCGGTAGCCGTTGTAGCGGCGCAACCCGTGACTGCACCCGAAGCGCTCCCCGTGGCCCTAACAGAACCTGCAGTTGCCCCACCGACACCACTTGCACGACCACAACTACCAGAACCACGCCCTGTCGAGACCGTCGTTACCCACCCTAATCCGGTTGCACCACCTGAACCTGTTGCGCCACCTGAACCTATTGCGCCGCCTGAACCTGTCGCGCGGCCTGACTCTGGCACCCAGCCAATCGTTGTTGCTGCGCCATCGATAAGTGCGCCATCGATACCTGCACCGCCGATACCTGCTGAACCTGGTTTGTCATTGCGTTTTAACTCCGACCGGGACTTTTTGCGCCTGGTGAGCGGCGGCGATGTTGCCCTGTACCTGTTTGATGAAACGCGGGCATTTCGGCTTGAGCGTAACTACGCACTGCGTGAAGCAAAACCGCCAGCGCAGTTGTATGAACTGATGCCGCAAACCATTCCTGCCGGTATTCGGGTGGCGGCCAACGGCGTTGTGAGTGATGCCATACGTTTTAAATGGGGTGTGCAGATGCCGAACCGAATCGCGCGGCGAATTGCAACGCTGGTGCAGTCAGAGACCAGCGGTCAGTTGGTGATTGATCGCTTTGGTTCGGTGCGGCACGAGCGCCTGACAGCAAATGCGGCCAGTAGCCAGGTTAACGATGGGGGACAAGGCTAGTGGCGTTACAGCACAACAGAGGTTTGTTCGCACTGCTGCTGGTGAGTAGTCTTGCGCTTCTTGCGGTCCCGGCGCTTGCTGCAAACTCTGCGTCAACTCGCAGTTCGAGTACCGAGCTGTTCGGTGGCGAGCTGGGTCGCTGGCTGCAGCAACAGGCAATTCCCGAACTGGTAACCCTTGTGGGCAAGCATCCGCGGTTTCGCGGCGAGCAAATTCGCGTAGTCACCATGAAAGATGGTTCGCCAACGACAGCCGGCAATGGCCTTAGCCACGCCCTGCGTGATCGCCTGACGCATCGGCTCACGCGGGTGCAAGGTGTGCAGATAGCCTGGCAGAACCAGACAGCCCGTTGTGGCGTGCCACGAAAGCCGCCCTATTTGTTAGGGGTGGAAATAGATGTTCAGTCGCGTTCGAATGCGCTTATAACTATCGCGATGGTTGATGTCGAGGAAGGTATCTGGGTGAGCGGTGGCTATTTGCAGTGGCGTGGCCCGCTTACCCAGGCCGAGCGCCGAGCGTTTTCACAAGCGGTCTCTGCAGCACCCGTGGGCAGCGTCGACAGCCCGCTACCCGCCACTGAACATGCCCAGATCAGTACCTTGCTGCAGCAGCAAATCGAGTGCTCATTGCGCGGCGGTTTGGAGGGCAGCGTAGAAGTGACGATTGCGAACCCTGAAGATGAGTTGCTTGGTGCACTTGCTGTGGAGCTGCACGATGCATTAACGCACTCCGCGACGGTCAACGCGGTTAAATCTGTCCAAGCAAACGCGACGAGTGAGGCCGAATGGCAACTGGAGTTGCGCACGTCAACCGATGTTGGCGAGTCGGTGGTTGCGATTCTGAGTTCGAAAGCCGCTCGTGCCGCGCAGTTGGCTGCAGTGTATGTGCATCGTTCTGAAGAATCGAACATTGCCAGTAACGCTGCTCCAGCGGTCAACACAAGCGAGTTGACGTTGATTGATGGATTGCATGAAGTTCCCTTAAAGCCGGGCGACACCTGTTATCGCCGCTCGGCGAAGTGTTTGGATGTGCAGTTTGAATTGGCGGCGCCAAGTTATGTATTTGTGTTGCGTACCCAGCCCAGTGGTGAAATGAACCTGGGCAGTTGCACTAGTCCCGTGAAAACAACTGGCACCAAGCGTTACCGCATGTACCTGCGAGACGCGGGCGCTGGTTTTTATGCGCTTGCAACGTCCGATCGCTTGTTGGCTCGGCGGCTGCATGGGCAGCTAGCGGCGGGGGCCAAAAACTGTCGTGAGACCGTGCGTGGCGATTGGTTGGCTGATCTGGAGGTAACGCTCGCACAGGCGGATGCGCCGGTGGATTGGCGCGCCTTTCGCGTTCCGGCGCAGCTCAGGGACTCCCCCGGCAAGGGCGAAGTGTTGGCGAGCAATAGTTCATCAGACCGAGAAGCGAATGACTACTCCAGGAGGACACAACCGTGAAATTCCTGACTGGCCTGCTCATGGGTGCTGCGGCAACCCTGTTGGTAGCGACCCTGATAGATTACCGGTGGGAGCCACCCACGCGCCTGCGTGCCAGCGGCCCGGACGTGGTTGAAACCGCTGCCATTGAGCCAGTCCCGCTCCAGGCTAACGACAGGGTTCGAGATTTCGAACCCGAACCTGAACCCGAGCTTATTCGCAGCGTCACTATTGCCCCGTTGCCGGCCTTGTCTGATCCCGGCGCCGAACCGGCCCCTGCTCCTGTCCTTGCTTCCGTCCCTGCGCCTGCGCCCGACCCTGCGCCGGTCCCTGTGCCGATATCTGAACCACTACCTGGAACAGAATCTGCCCCCGCGGCGAAGCTCGAAGCGCAGGTTGCCACAGCGGTAATTTGGAAACCTTTCCACAGCGAAGTCTCAGCGGCGGGCTTTGCGCGCAGACTGAGTACTCAATTAGGGTATCCGTTCAGGGCGATGCGTGAAGGTCCAGCGCGCTATCACGTCGTGTTTGACTACGATACAGAACAACAACGCGAGTTGCTGCGTTCGCAAGTGGTGGCGTTGACTGGCTTTGAGGCAATCTAGTGCGGTCGATTAGTCGCGTTTCGGTGTCTCTTCGAGCCTTCTGTTGTTTGGTTGTTGGCGTGCTCTGTGTGCCCTCTGCAACGGCAGCAACAAGACAGGTTGGGTTGCCATATGGCCCTTGTTTTAGAGAGGCGTCGGCACGGTATACCATTCCCGTCGTATTATTACAGGCGGTGGTTGCGACAGAGAGCAACTGGAACCCACGAGCGAGATCCCATGCCAACGCGCATGGTCTGATGCAAATTCAGTGGCCCGGAACAGCTAAACATCTGGGCGTTCGTCGCGTGTCACAGCTCTACAAACCTTGCTCCAATATCAAGCTCGGTGCTCGTTACCTGAGAGAATTGCTGGATCGTTACGGTAATGACGAACGCCGTGCGCTAGCAGCTTACAACTATGGTCCAGGTCGTATTGGCGCCACGGGGAGCATTCCGGCGGGCGCTGACAAGTACGTGCACACCGTCCGGCAACACAGAGCCGCGCTACTAGGCAAATCGCGACCCCGAAGTGCATTAGTCGCGTCCGAAACTACTCAATCCAGAGTATCCAAAGCGAAGCAGAAGTCACGTGTGGCAACCTTTAGTTCCCGTCTGCGCGCCAAACGGTTTGCCGGTTTGTTACGCAAGCGTGTACCGCGGGGCAGTTTTAAGATTCTAAAACCGTCCGCCGGTCGTTATGAATTGTGGTTGACTAGCGGCGTAGGTCAATTGAGCGCGAATGATCGCGTGCTGTTAGAGAGTTTAGGGTGGCAGTCATGAGTCAGCGGTTCGTGAGTAAAGAAAGGCTAAGGGCGGTTGGACTGTTGTGTACTCTGCTCAGTGGATTATTAGGCGCGAACCTTGTGCATGCGAAAGAACTGCGGGTCAGTGCGCCTGTGATTTCAGTGACCCCAGTTACTGAGGCGGCACCTCCTGTGTGCGATGTCGCTGCTCCGCAGCGCAGTGCAGGTCTGGCGGCGGCGTTGCGCTGGGATCTGCGCGGTCGTTGTCGAGCTTCTGATGCAGCTTCGGAAGTAACTGGTTACAGCGTGGTCTACGAATGGGATGGGCGACGCTTTGATACGATATTGAGTGAGCCGCCACAAGGCGACAGCCTGCCCTTGCGATTGGAAATCGACTAACGCCTATGCGTTTAGAAAACCGGCCAACGCATCGAGTACTTCGTTGGGTTGCTCTGACAGCATTGAATGACCGCAACCTTCGAGCACAATGTTTGTACAGTTGGGAATGCTGGCGGCCACTTTCAAGCCCGAGCGTGCTGGGGTCATTTGATCCCCGGTGCCGGCGACAACCAGTGCGGGCGTTTTTCCCCAGGTGCCAAAGTCGGCGGCGGTGAAATCGTTACAGGCGGATAAGTCTGTGTGATAAACGCCGTCGGCTACGCGTTCGAGCAGGCGCATGCCAGTGTTGAGGTTTGAATTGCCTGGATTGCCGCTGCTGCCAAGCCTGCCGGTTGCGCTGTGACTCCAGGTATTGGCCACAGCAAAGGCTGCATGATCATTGTCTCGAGCCGCGTCCAGTAACCCATCTGATACCGGCATAGGGTTCGCCGTACCCAGCAAGGCGATCTTATTTATTCGAGCAGGGTAGCGTGCAGCGGTTGCAAAACTTATGAGCGACCCCATGGAATGGCCGACCAGACTACTGTTTGATAGGTTCAGAGCCTCCTGCAGTTCTATAACCCAATCGCTCATCGCGCTAATGCTGGTTAGTGCCGGACCGGCACTTTTGCCATGCCCGGGCAGATCGGGTGCAACAACCCGAAAACCGTGACGAGCAAAGTAGCGGGCGGGCATCACCCAGACGCTATGGTCCATACCGGCGCCATGCAAGAAAATAATAGCCTCGGCATCGGGTGCTGGCGAACCACTGCCGGTACCGTAGAACACGTTTCGGTCGCTAACATCGATCTGCATTCGTCACCTCCTTGATCACCGGGCCACCTTAGATGCGGCACGCAAGCCGCGCTTTAAGTCACCGATGAGATCAGCAGGATCTTCTAAACCTATCGACAGACGGATCAGACCTTCGCTGATGCCTGCCCCAGCAAGTGCCGCGCTGTCCATACGATGGTGCGTTGTGCTTGCCGGATGTATCACCAGAGATTTCGCATCTCCGATGTTAGCCAGATGCGAGAATAAATCGAGCGCCTCGATAAAGGCCTGTCCGGCCGCACGCCCACCCGTAATTTCGAATCCGAATACAGCACCGCAACCCTTGGGTAACAGGGTCTTGGCCAGGTCGTGATCGGGGTGGCTTGGGAGCGAGGGATAGTTCACCTTGGCAACGCCATCTGCCCCCTCAAGAAATTCCGCGATCGCCACGGCATTGTTGACATGCTTTGCCATCCGCAAGGGCAATGTTTCGAGCCCTTGTAGAACTTGAAACGCAGTCATGGGAGCCATGCAAGCGCCAAAATCTCGTATGCCTTCTTTTCGAGCCCTGGTGATAAATGCAGCTGGACCAAACTCATCGGCGAACACCAAATTGTGGAAGCCTTCGTAAGGTTCGGTCATGGTGGGAAATTTTGCGTTTGCATGCCAATCGAAGGTGCCGCCGTCAACGACGACACCGCCAATCACAACGCCGTGACCACTCAGAAACTTAGTCGCGCTGTGCACGACAATATCTGCGCCGTGTTCGATTGGGCGACACAGATAGGGTGTGCTAAACGTGGCATCGACCAACAATGGAATGCCTGCGTTGTGGGCAACCTCAGCGATGCTTGCAATGGGCAACACCTCGAGGCCAGGATTGCCCAGCACTTCGCCAAAACACAGTCGGCTAGCGGGTGTGATGGCCGCAGCGAATGCCGCTGGATCACGCGGATCGACAAAGGTTGTTGTGATCCCAAACCTCGGTAACGTGTACTCCAGCAAGTTATGCGTGCCGCCATACAACGAACTTGAGGCAACAATGTGATCACCTGCACTCAATAGCGTAGTTATCGCCAGGTGTGTCGCGGCCTGACCACTCGCCGTCGCCAGCGCGCCTACGCCGCCATCGAGTGCTGCCATGCGTTCCTCGAGTACGGCATTGGTGGGATTCGAAAGTCGCGAATAGACGTGCCCTGCACGTTCTATGTTGAATAACCCTGCGGCCGCCTCGGAGTCGGGGAACACGAACGACGCCGATTGATAGATAGGGGTTGCCCGGGCCCCAGTAGTCGGATCTGGTGACTGCCCCGCGTGCAGGGCGAGCGTGTCAAAACCCGTGCCGGGAGGACCGCGGTGAGTTCGGAGCGCGCCGGGAGTGGACGGCGTTTTTTCACTCATTGATCGGTTGGCGACCTTAACGGAAGATCAGCGGCCTCCTGAAACGGCTTTAACTTTGCGCTTAACTCGGCAACCACAAGTTTCAACACTTCGCCACCACGCGAATTTGCAACGAGATCACCTGCGGCGCGTCGCGCTTCGTAGTCTTCGAATACGTTCGCGAGCGCTGTACTCTGGATGCCGGATGCACATTGCAATGCCTTGATCGGGTCAGCTTCTGTGCGACAGACGCTCATGTCTGCCCGATGGGCCGCGATCAATTCGTTAGCCAGCTTAGTGATGCCTTCGGGTTCTTTGCCTGTTGGTTTTTGGACAAGAGGCTCTTGAGTAGTAACTTGCGGTTGTTGATCTGCCACTCGCGGCGCACCGTCGCCCGGTTGCGTGCTGACGCCCTCGGAGTCTTGGACATTCTCAGCTGCTGAAGCACTCGTGTCCGTGTTTGTTGATTGTGCGGGGTCTGAACCTGAGAAGGTCCCTGCTTGCCACAGGAAAAAAAGTACAACAACAATAATGACGATGACCACAACGGTCACCAGTATTGAGCCAGTTTGCGCGCTACTGCGCAGTACAGAATTAGATTGTTTCAATTTGCTGATCTCTTGGTTTTTGGACGGTTTAGTAACCAGTACTCTCACGATCTTTGGTTTTTCCACCTCTGGCGGCAGCCAGATCTGCGGCGGCATGAGCAGTCATGTGGCCAGCGTCGGAGCCCAGGGTTACGAAGTTAAAGCCCAGCTCGAGGTACTTTTTTGTGTAGGGCAAGCTCGACGTGTGTATGCCTGCGGCAATGCCATGTTTTTTGGCACTGGCGAGGATGTACTTTACCATCTCAAGGTGTTCCTCTTCGGGTTGATCACCTCGTACCGGGAGCCCCATAGACAGTGCAAGATCCGCTGGCCCGATATAAATGCCATTGAGGCCAGGCGTGGTCACAATTTCTTCCAGTTTGTCGGTGCCTTCTTTGGTTTCGATCATTGCGATGCAGGCGATCTGATCGTTGGCTTGCTGCGCGTAGCCTTTGCCGCCGTAGAGTGCGCCGCGAATCGGGCCGAAGGATCGATTGCCCAGGGGTGGATAGCGGCACGCGTGCACGGCTTGTTCCGCTTCTGCCCGATTGTTAACCATAGGCACAATAACGCCATAGGCCCCGGCATCGAGAGCCTTCATGATTTCATAGGGCTCGTTCCAGGGGACCCGAACAATAGGCGTTGCGTCGGAGGTGGAGATGGCAGGCAGCATTCTGGCAACGTCGGTGTAGTCGATCATGCCGTGTTGCATGTCCACACACACCCAATCGAAGCCAAGGTGGGCAATAGCTTCGGCAGAATATGTGTTGGCCATTGATAGCCAGCAGCCGATGGTTTGCTTGTCTTCTCGCCAGGCGGCGAGTGCCTTGTTTGCGCGCATTGCGATACTCCTTCTCGTGCTGTGTGGCAGAGCCAAAAGATACCATGCGCAGGCTTTCCAGGCGCGGGCTCAGACGACCTGCGAGCGGTCTATTTTTCCGAATTAGTCCTGTGCTTTGCCGGCAGCTGGTTTGCGTTTGCCTTTGCCTTTGCCCTTGTCTTTATTGCGGCGCTTTTTTTTGTGCGGCTTCTTGGTGCCAGATTTGGCGACCTTATTCTTCTTGCGGTCCTTGTGATCCAGCTTGGTTTTTTTACCCTTCCCCGGGGTCTTCTTCCCCGTGGCGCCGCCCGCGCGCTTGCTGGGTGCCCTGGCTGGCTTAGGCGGACGCGGGGTGCTGTTGCTGCCGCTGTTAACGCGGGAAATATTGAGTTTCTGCCCGCATACCCAGGCTTTCTTCAGGTCTTCAAAAATTTCCCGGGGCATGCCTTTGGGCAACTCAACTTCGCTGTGTGCTTCGTGGATGGCAACATGACCGATGTTGCTGGCGTCGATACCGGCTTCGTTAGCAATGGCGCCGACGATATTGCCCGGTCTTACGCCGTGCTCGTGGCCAACTTCGATCCGAAACAACTCATTATCTGAACTGATTTTGCGAGGTCGGCGCTCGCGCTGTTCGTAACCACTTCGTGCGCGGCTTGCCTTATCGCGCTTGTGGTCATCACGGTCGCGCTTGCGGTGCTTTGGGGGTTCCAGTAGCAGCGCCTGACCGCCCAATGACAGATGTGCAAGCGCCGCTGCGATGTCCTGGGCACTTACCTCGTGTTCCTGTTGCAGTTGGGCAATGATGTCGCGCATGAATTCCAGGTTGCCCTCGGCAAGGCGGGTGACCACTTTTTGTTTGAACACATCGACGCGCTTGGCGTTCACCTCATCAATGGTCGGCATTTCCAGTGGCTCGATATCTTTGCGAGTCGCTCGCTCTATCGCATTTAACATGCGCCGTTCGCGCGGTGCCGCGAACAGAATTGCCTCGCCGGTGCGGCCGGCGCGACCCGTTCGACCGATACGGTGAATATAGGACTCCGTATCGTGTGGAATATCGAAGTTGATGACGTGGGAGATGCGGTCGACATCCAGCCCGCGGGCGGCCACATCTGTTGCGACCAATATATCCAGTGCGCCACTCTTCAGGCGGTTTACCGTCTGTTCGCGTTGCTTCTGCTGCATATCGCCGTTTAACGCCGCAGCGTTGTAGCCGCGGGCGGACAGTTTTTCGGCGAGCTCGGTGGTGGCGGAGCGCGTGCGTACAAAAATCAGAATACCGTCAAACTCTTCAACCTCGAGGATGCGCGTCAATGCGTCGAGCTTGTGCAGGCCACTGACCACCCAGGCGCGCTGACGAATGGTCTCGGCCGTTGCAGTTTTGGTTTTAATGGAAACTTCTTTGGGGTTGTTCAGATGGCGCCGCGCTATGCGTTCGATTTCACGTGGCATTGTTGCCGAAAACAGAGCCGTTTGGCGGTTGTCCGGGGTTTGTTCCAAAATCCACTCAACTTCCTCGATGAAGCCCATGCGCAGCATTTCGTCCGCTTCATCGAGCACCAATGCCCTTAGGTTGTTCAGCTTCAGCGTGCCTTTGCGCATGTGATCAGTGATACGACCCGGGGTACCCACAACAACCTGCACGCCACGTTTTAGCGCTCTGATCTGGCTGTTGTACTCCTGCCCGCCGTAAACCGGCAGGACGTAGAAATTGCGCATGTTAGCGGCGTAACTTTGAAAGGCTTCAGCCACCTGGATGGCAAGTTCCCGGGTGGGGGCCAGCGTCAACACCTGCACGGCATTGTCATTGGCATCGATTCGCGCCAGCAATGGTAAGGCGAAGGCTGCGGTTTTCCCGGTGCCCGTTGGGGCATGGCCAAGCAAGTCATTGCCGGCGAGCAGCTGCGGAATGGCCTGGGCCTGGATGGGGGATGGGGTTTCGTAGCCGAGATCAGAAATCGCCCGCAGCAACACGTCTGGCAGCCGCAGGTCGCTAAACAGGGTATCGGTGGATTTGGCAGCAGGCTCTTTACGACCAGGCTCTTTACCGGCAGGAAGGGGGGCGGGGACTCGTTTTGTCATGCGG
>CAZSYU010000094.1:0-15705 GCA_964611345.1 uncultured Pseudomonadales bacterium | reverse complement strand
TCGGACAACGGGGAGTTAACTGTCCATGCACTGGGCATCGAACAGCCACAGGGTGAGCAGTCGGTGATTCAGGCCATAGACAATACAGTGGTGATCAAGTGAGTCATTTAAAACGCCTGAGTCAAAGCGTAAACCGCGCCAAAAACCACTACGACATCCTGGTCATTGGCTCAGGCTACGGGGCAGGCGTGGCGGTTAACCGACTCGCACGCAAAGGGCTTGAGGTTGCATTGCTGGAACGCGGACCAGAGCGCGTGCCTGGTGAATTCCCAACCGCTCTTGGCGAGGCCGCCAGGGAGTTTCAGATTCGTCGCAATCGACGCCATATAGGCCGCGATGACGCCCTTTTTGATATGCGCGTGCAAGAAGACGTGTCGGTACTACTTGGTTGCGGACTCGGTGGCACCTCGCTGATCAATGGCAACGTGATGTTGCAACCCGAAGCCGCAGTACTAAAAGCTGCCGAATGGCCCAGCGCGTTGCGCAATGACACCAATGGCGCCCTTGCAGCAGGCTATGCTCGTGCCCTAAGAATGCTCGAATCCAACCCCTACCCCAATACGATCAATCTCGCCAAACTTAATGCATTGGCAAAGCAGGCACGTGGGCTCGGGGCAGAAATGACCTTACCCAATATCAATGTCACTTTTGCCGAGCGAGAAACAACCATTGGCGCCCAACAGCCTGCCTGCACGCTCTGTGGTGATTGCTGTTCTGGCTGTAATGTTGGCGCGAAGAACACCACCGCGATGAACTACCTGCACGATGCACAGCAGCACGGCGCCAAACTGTTCACCGGAGCAGAAGTGCAGTGGCTCGAGCACCGCAACAACGGTTGGCGCGTGCACTACAAACGCATCGGCTCCGCGGCCAACGCAACGGGTGAAAAAACTGAGCTTGCGACTATCGACTGCGACTCCCTGTTTCTCGGAGCGGGCACACTGGGCTCAACAGAAATACTGCTCCGCAGCCAGGCCAGAGGGCTGCGTGTTTCAGACCGGCTTGGCGAAGGTTTTTCTGGCAATGGCGATGTGCTCGCGTTCGGTTACAACAACGACGAGCGGATTAACGGCATCGGCATTGGGCACCCCCCGCGGGAGGGTGCAGACCCGGTTGGCCCGGTAATTGCCGGGCTCATCGACCTGCGTAACAGTGGCAGCCTCAGCAAAAACATGGTTATTCAGGAAGGCGCGCTACCCAGTCCGCTTGCGCCTCTTTTGCCTGCAATGCTAGGCAGTGCATCGCCCCTATTTGGCACCGACACCGATCCGGGCGATACCACCGCAGAAATGCTCCGCACCCTGAAGTCGCTCGCTCGCGGGGCTTATAAGGGTGCTGTGGCCAATACCCAGACCTTTCTGGTGATGGCCCACGAGGCCAGCCACGGGCGGATGACGCTCAAGGATGACGAGCTGCGGATTGACTGGCCGGATGCCGGTCGTGACCCCGTGTTTGAACACATCAGTAAAGTGCTTGAGCAAGCGACTGCGGCCACCGGCGGCACCTACCTGCCCAACCCGATCTGGAGCAAAGTGCTTGGCCGCAACCTGGTGTCGGTACACCCCTTGGGTGGCTGTGCGATGGGCGATAACGCGAACAGCGGCGTTGTGGACGACCGCGGCCGGGTGTTTGATCCCGATCTTGATCAAGACACCGAGCACAAGAGTGTGCACCCGGGCCTGCACGTGCTTGATGGTTCGGTAATACCGGGCTCGCTGGGCGTCAATCCTTCACTCACCATTGCCGCTGTGGCAGAGCGGGCGCTGGCGCATTATTCGCGCTGAATGTTCTGTTGCCACAGCCGCTCCGCATCGCCGCGTTCGGCGCATAGCCAGCGCGCGGCGACAAACAGAAAGTCACTGAGTCGATTTAGATAGACAAGACTCTCTGGGTTCACTTTCTCTGCGCTGGCCAGCGTCACCAGTCGACGTTCAGCACGGCGCGCGGAGCTGCGCGCGAGGTGTAAGGTAGCAAGCGCTTTACTCCCGCCCGGCAATATAAAATTCGCAAGCGCTGGAAGCTTGGCATTCATATCTTCCTGCCAGGTCGATACACGCTCGTGATGACTGGCTGCTAACAGAACCTCGGGCGGCATTGCCAGCTCGCCGCCAAGATCAAACAGATCATGCTGAATGGCAATGAGCCGTCCCGCCAGCAACTTTGCGGGCGCCGAGCCGTCGTTTAGTTCAGCAATGGCGAGCCCTACTGCGCAATTCAGTTCGTCTACACAGCCTATGGCTTCAATGCGCGGCGCGTCCTTGCCAAGCCGGGCGCCCCCCACTATGCCGGTGGTGCCGTCGTCGCCGGTACCCGTAGTAATGCTGGTTAGTCTGTCGGCCATAGCCTGTGTTGTCCTGCTGCTGTGGGGCGCCTAAAATGGCTCGTGGAGACTATCAAATTAGGGAACTCACATGAACGACGCCTACATTATTGACGCCGCCCGCACCCCGCGTGGCATTGGCAAAGCGGGCAAAGGCGCGCTGGCCGAACTGCACCCCCAACGGCTCCTGGCCCAGGTGTTTGAAGGTATTCAACAGCGCAACGACCTCAACACCGCTGAGGTAGACGACGTCATCGTGGGGTGCAGCACCCAACAGGGCAAACAGGGTTGCTGCGTTGGCCGTATGGCCGTACTGGACGCCGGCTGGGATACTCAGGCGCCAGGTTTTACGCTCGACCGGTTTTGCGGTTCTGGCATTACCACCGTGAACCTCGCAGCAGCCAACATAATGAGCGGTATGGCTGACATGAACGTGGCCGGCGGCGTGGAAATGATGTCATACACAGGCACGCTCGGTGGTGACAGCCTGGTGATCGATGGCGGCAACCCACACCTGCGCGACATTCACGCGCAACCCCACCAGGGTATTTGTGCCGACATGATCGCAACGCTTGATGGTTTCACCCGCGAAGAAGTTGATGCGCTCGCAGTTGAAAGCCAAAAGCGCGCCAAGCACGCCATCGACAATGGCCATTTCGACAAGAGCCTGCTGCCGGTGCACAACCTCGACGGCACCCTCGCTCTCGATAGAGAAGAATTTCCGCGCCCCGGCACCACCATGGAGTCACTCGCCGAACTGAAAACCGTGTTTTCCCAGTTCATGGAGCTGCCCATTGATGGCACTGGCGAAACTTTCAATCAGCTGGTTGCCCGCGCGTACCCCGACATGAAGATCAACCACGTACATCACGCCGGTAACTCATCGGGTGTGGTTGATGGTGCTGCCGCACTGCTGCTATCTACCAAAGACTATGCGAGCAGCCAGGGCTGGAAGCCACGCGCCAAGATTCGAGCCATGGCAACGGCAGCCGGCAGCCCTACCCTCATGCTCAACGAGCCCGTACCCGCCGCAAAAAAGGTCCTTGAAAAAGCCGGCATGACACTCGACGACATCGATCTGTTTGAAGTTAACGAGGCCTTCTCTGTAGTGGCCGCCAAGTTCATTCGGGATCTCGACCTGAACCCTGACAAGGTCAACGTTAATGGTGGCGCTATGGCGCTGGGTCATCCGATTGCCGCAACGGGTTCCATCCTGATAGGCACGGTACTCGACGAACTCGAACGCCGCGATCTCAGCACCGGCTTGATCACGATGTGTACGGGTGGCGGTATGGCACCAGCCATCATTATTGAGCGCGTATAGCACACGCCTATGTAAGACGACGGCGAGCTAGCCGCGTCCGTGTGGGGCTTCCCAGTCGTCCTGGGGCCCCAGCGGAATAATCCCGGTTCCGGACCAGTAGATCGCCTTAAAGGCGTGCCAGTCCACGGTTTCTGCCACCCGCGGTTGTTGGTACAGATCGCGCGCGTAGGCCCACAGATTTGGATAGTCCACCACCCGCTTGAGATTGCAGCGAAAGCGGCCGTAGTACGCGAGATCAAACCGCAAGAGTGTCGAGAGCACCCGCCAATCCGTTTCGGTGATCTCCTCACCCAGTAAAAATCGTTGCTCACTCAGCACCGACTCCAATAGATCAAGCTCTGCAAATACTTCGCCGTAGGCAGTTTCATACGCCGACTGGCTACCCGCAAACCCGCAGCGATACACGCCATTGTTCAGATTGTCGTAAACGTGCGCGTTCATGGCATCGATCGCCGGACGCAACGCTTCTGGGTAATAGTCAATCGGGTCATCGGCAAACGCGTTGAACTCTGAGTTGAACATGCGCATCAGATCAGCGGATTCGTTGTTAACGATGGTCGCTTCCTTGCTATCCCACAGCACAGGAACCGTCACTCGCCCCGTGAAATCGCGCCGGGCATTGGTGTACACCTCGTGCATGTGACTTGCCTGGCTGAAGGTATCGATCGATTTGCCGTCCTCAGCCAAAAACGTCCAACCCTGCTTGCCCATCGCCGGTTGGCAGGTCGTCATGCCAATCACCTGGTTCAAACCCTTGAGATTACGCATCAGCACTGCGCGATAAGCCCATGGGCAACCTACATTTACGTACAGATGATAGCGATTGGCCTCGGCAGCAAATTGGGCCTCGGAATCAGCGCGCACCCAATCACGCCAGGTACTCTGGGTGCGCTCAAACTTGCCATCCGCACTCTGCCGTGCGTTCGGTGCTTCTTCCGTCCACTGCCCGTCAACAAGTTGTCCCATTTGCAAAATCTCTCATTAGCTTGTGCCTATTGTATAGGTTTCGATTGTCTCCGCCGTAGCCGCCAGTTAGGCTGACGCGTGAAAAAATTTCTCTCGAGCGCCGTGTTACGGCTCTGTAGATGGCAGGTTAGCGGCGTAGCACCAGAGCATTCTCAATGCGTGGTGATCGCCGCGCCCCATACCTCCAACTGGGACTTCGTGTGGATGAAGCTCATGGCCTGGGCGCTGGGCTGGCACATCAACTGGCTGGGCAAGCACACCTTGTTCAGTGGCCCCGCCGGGCCAATCATGCGCGCCTGGGGCGGTGTACCCGTCGACCGCCGCAGTAAACAAGACCTGGTGAGTCAGGTGGTCGAACGTTTTAACGCCGGCGAACAAATCGCTCTCGCCATACCCGCTGAAGGCACCCGCAGTTATTCCAAGTACTGGCGCTCAGGCTTTTATCACATTGCCAAAGGGGCAAACGTACCCATTGTGCTGAGCTTTCTCGACTACGAGCGCCGCACCGGTGGCGTTGGTCCTGCGATTACCGCTACCGGCGATGTCGCCGCCGACATGGAAAAAATCCGCGCATTCTATCTGGGTATGGCGGGCAAATACCCGAACTTGTCCGGGCCACCGTATTTGCGCGAAGAACTTGAGGATACGGCAGAGGAGTAAATCGATGTCACTCATGAAATGGCTATGCGCAATCGTCTGGGTCTCGATGTTGGGCGCCTGCACAGCAACCGAATTGCCGCCCCTCAATCGGTCAGCAACGTCGACAAGTACCCAGGTGGATACCCTGTTGATCAACGGCCAGGTCCTCACTCTTGCTGACAGTTCCACCACCACCGACCCTACCCCAACCTCTGTCGCCGTTAGCGGTGAGCGTATAGTCGCCGTCGGTGGCGCAGAGCTTGCTCAACAATACGCAGCCAAACAAACCATCGACCTTGCGGGCGCCACCTTGCTGCCAGGCTTCAACGACACACACATTCACATTGAAGGCAACGCGCGACGCTACATCGACCTCACAGAAGTCACCTCGATTGCACAGATGCAGACGCTAGTGGCCCAGCGCGCAAAACAACTGGGACGCGAGGAATGGATAACGGGTTATGGCTGGTCTGAAGATGAACTGATGGAGAAGCGGAAGCCCACTCGCGCGGACTTTGACACTGCGGCGCCTCAGAACCCGGTGGTACTTACCCGCGCCGGTGCGCACAGCGCGGTTGCGAACAGTTCGGCCTTGCAGCTAGCCGGCTTTACCAACAACTCACCCGATCCGCAGAACGGCTCACTTGAGCGCAATGCCGAAGGCGAGCTAACCGGTGTGATTCGTGAACGCCAGGACCTACTGCTGGCACTCGTGCCCCGCGCCTCTGAGACAGAACTGGCGGCCAGCCTCGCAACCAATCTGCAGCGTCTGTTTGCACTGGGTATTACGTCGATTACCCAGGCGACGGCAACCGAAGACGAACTTGCGCGTTGGCGCCGGGTGTACGACACACAACGCGGCGAACTGCCGCGAGCCGCTGTACAACTGCTGTGGCCCGGTCCTGCCAAGTTTAAGGCCTTTGCCGGACGCTCCGGGGATGGTGATGAGCACTTTCGGCTCGGACCGCTAAAAGTCTTTGTAGATGGCGGTTTTACCGGGCCCGCCGCTTACACCAAAGCGCCCTATCGCAACGAGAAAAGTTATCGCGGCAAGCTGGCACTCACAGAAGCCGAGCTCACCCAGATAGTCACCACCGCCCACAACGCGGGCTGGCAGATGGGCATTCACGCCATTGGTGACGCCGCCATCGAACTGGTGGTAGACGAGCTGGTCACGGCGATTAGTGCCGCCGAGCGCAAACAGAAGCTGGGCACGCGCCACTATCTCAATCATTTTACAGTCATGCCGAGTGCTGCGACTATGCAGAAGATGGCTGATCACAACATCTGGATCACCCAGCAGCCCAACTTCACCTACACCCTCGAAGGGCGTTATGTGGCGTACCTCGACGGTTCCCGGTTAGAAACCAACAACCCGCTGCGCACGCCCATGAGCCACGGCGTATTTATGGCCCTGTCCAGCGATATCCTGCCTATTGGTCCCATGGTGGGTATCTACGCTGCCGTTACCCGCAAAGGCATGTCAGGACGCGTGTTTGGTGCTGATGAAGCCTTGTCCGTCCGCGAGGGGCTGGTGGGTTACACCAAAAACGCGGCGTACTTCACCTCTGAAGAAGCACTCAAGGGCACCATTGAAGTGGGCAAACTGGCAGACTTTGTCGTGTTGGGCGCAAACCCGGAAACCATGGAGCCCAGTAAATTGCTTAATCTGCCGGTTGAGCAGACCTGGCTTGGTGGCCGCCGGGTGTTTCTGCGCACGCCATGAGCGCGATTGCGCGTCGGGTGGTTCTGACTAAAAGTCCTGACGCCGCTCGGCGTTTGCTCCAGCCACCCTATCGAGTGGGAAGATCGGGCGCCGCACCTTGTCGAACGTGAGTTGCGAATAGTCTGAGGTACAGACGCCAACACCCGCGCACTCGATAACTTCCCGCGCCAGCGCACGAAAGCCCACCCGATAGTGCACACGGCTTTTCAGCATCAGGTAACGGCGCGCCAACGGCTCAATGCCTAACGAGCGAAAACAGCCAGGATCAAAAGGCTCGATGTGCCGGGAGATCACAATCACATCCACCATGTTGGCCAGACGCAAAACGGCACAGTGCCCCATATTCATTGTAAGCCCACGCGACATGGCCACCGTTGCTGGGAACTTGCCATCTGACAACAGCTTAACCCGGCCAGTAACTTCTAGCGGCTTGCTCTGTTGCGCGAGTGCTGGCATTGGTAACTTTCCACCAAGCTTTAGTGTTACCTCGCCATCGATTCCGGCCGCAAACATTTGCTCGACACAGTCGGGATCATAAATACCAAACACAGCAACATCTTCGAGTTCCGCACCCAGCACGGCAGCCAGTACCTCGGTGGTGTCCATGGTGCCGCCAGAAGCAGTGTTGTCATAGTGATCAAGAATTATGACCGGGCCCTCGCCGTCACCATCTGCCGCGGTTCGGGCGCGAACCAGACTGTCAGCAAGCGGTTCCACCTCATACACAAATTGCTCTCTGCCGGCCCAGGCTTGATCCAGCAATTCTTCACGCAACGCATCAGCCCGGGCGGGATCATTATTGGTGACGGTGATGCAGGAAAGACCCGCGTCCTGAATATCAGCGTGGGGAAACCCGGTAAAGAGGCTGGCCAGAGTGTCGCCGTCCGACTCCAGTTCAATGCAGCGTTGTTGGAGTGCCTTGTTGGGTTCATCGTCAGTGCCCTGGCGCATAACGTGCGGCAGCATCGGTGCATTGCCCCAGCGCATCACTGGTAAATAGTCACCGTCCAGATGCCGAAACAGCATGCGGGCGGCACGCTCTGCGGTCGTGTCCATATCGATGTGCGGGTAGGTCTGGTAGCCGGTGATAAGGCTTGAGTTGGTCACCATCAGCTCAGTGATATTGGCGTGCATGTCGAGTGCGACCGCAATCGGTAGTTCAGGCCGCTTGGCGCGAATACGCCTGAGCAGTTCGCCTTCGCCATCGTCAAAGGTTTTGGTTACCATCGCGCCATGCAAATCGAGCAGCACCGCATCGCAGTCTTCAATGGCGGTAAGAATGGCCGTAGCCATGTACTCGTAGGCGTCGTCCTCAACAGGCCCTGAGGGTGCCGCATCGCCTGCCACCGGCAGAATGACTTCTGCATTGTGTTCTGCACACACCTTCAAATAGCCGCCCAGTGAACTTGCCGTGTTGCTAAAGGTGGTTATTGCCTCCTCACCCATGAGCGGCGTGTTGTCTGCTGCGCTTGCGCCACCGCGCGAGAACCGGGCCAGATCGGTGACCACTGGCGAAAAGGTATTGGTCTCGTGGCTCATCATGGCCACAACCACACGACGGGGATCACTCATTAGAAATCGAAATCTCTTTGTCCGTAATAAACTCAAGCAACGCTGGCTGACCATTTTCTGTCGCCGCAATACCGCGCTTGATTGCAGCAACTATGTCATTAGGGTCTTCTATGCGCTCACCATAACCACCAAACGCCTTCGCCATGTCAGCGTAGTGCCCGGAGATTTCTGTCGCACCATACTTCTCCTGACTCACTGGCATGATGGGTATTTCGATCGCCATGGAAAAGTTATTGAACAGAATAGACAGAATAGGAATGCGCTCACGCGCTGCTGTTTCGAAGTCCATGCCGGTGAAACCAATCGCGGCATCACCCCAGACATTGATACATAGCTTGTCAGGCTCGGCGAGCTTGGCGCCCATAGCCAACCCCAGGCCATAGCCAAGCTGGGTGGTTTTACCCCAGCCGATGTATGACAGTGGCGTGGTGCTTTCCCAAAACGGCGTAATCTGATCCCTTGGGCTACCCGCATCGTGGGTGATAACGACGTTGTTTTTATCGACGATCCGGTTCAATTCCCACAGCACGCGGTACGGGTTAATGGGTGCGGCGTTATTAGTGAGCTTGGGCATCCACTCACCCAGCCATTCTTCCCGCAGGGCGCTTATCTTCGCCGGTGCATCCGCGCGCGCCTGGGCATGGGTCTTGTCTTTGTCCGCCATGGCACTGTTCAGGCTTTGCAGGCTGAGTTTGGCATCACCAATCAAACCGTATTGCGCGGGTACATCCTTGTTCAGATCCATCGGATCGAGGGTGGCGTGCACTATGGTTTTACCGCGCGGCATTTGCACACCGAAGCCGGTCAGCGCAAAGCTGCAGCCAATGCCAAAGATCACGTCGGCATCATTCAGGTAGGCTTTCACCGGACGCGGATTGGCCCGACCGCCGGAGCCGAGCGACAGTGGGTGGTTTTCCGGAAACGCACTCTTGCCTTCGATAGAGGTCGTCACCGGGATGTTCCAGGTTTCAGCCAGCTCCTTTAGTTCATTCCACGCGCGCGCGTAGTGCACACCCTGCCCCGCGTAGATCACCGGGTTGGTTGCGTTGGCTAACAGCTCGGCCACTTCGGCCACGTTCGTCGGATCGGGTGCACTCCGCGATTTAAAGCTGGGTACGTAGTCGAAGTGCTCGGGCACATCCTCGCCGAACACATCGAGCGGTACCTCAACCAGGACGGGACCGGGCCGACCATTGCGCAGTTGAAAGAACGCGCGGCGCATCACCTCGGGCAACGCTTTACCCATGGTGAGCGGTTCAGCCCACTTGGTTACGTGCTGCATGTTAAGTGTGGAATTGAAGTTAGGGTAGTAATGCGCGAGCCGGCGCGGATAGCCTGCTGGCAGCACCAGCAGCGGCACAGATTCGGAAAACGCCTGGGCGACACCGCCGAAGGCGTTCTCTGCACCCGGCCCGTGTTGCATGGCAAACACGCCAATCTTGTCGCCGGAAGATAGTCTTGAATAGGCATCCGCCATGTGCAGACCAATGCGCTCCTGGCGCACGATCACCGTTCGAATGTTCTGTGCTGCGCAGCTCTCAATCAACGGGTTGACCGGATAGGCAAACAGATGGTCCACACCTTCAGCTTTCAGTACTTTCGCAATAGCTTCTGCCACTTTCATTGCTCAGACTCCTCGGGGACACCCACAATTCCAAGCGCAATAAGCTCGTCTATACGCGCATCGTCTAGCCCATACTCATGCAACAACTCACGCGAGTGCGCGCCTATGGCTGGCGCTCTACCAGCGATCCGCTGTGGCGAGCCACTGATCGCAAACGGTGTTGCCAGCGCACGGTCGTAACCCGGCTCTGTGCTGTCGGTAGGTACAATCAGTCCGTTCTCAATGAGCTGCTGGTCTTCGACGACCTCTGCGTTCTTATACACTTTGGAATGCACTATGTTGGCCGCCGTGAGCGCAGCGCAGGCCTCATCGATGGTGAACTCTGCGAAACCACTGGCAATTAGTTCCCTGGCCGCGTGCCGATTCTTGAACACAGCTTTGACATGCGAAAAGCGGTCGTCGTCGAGCCACTCGCTGTGGCCAAGCGCGGTGGCCAACGCCGGCCAGTCGCGTTTCATGTTTTGTACTGCCAACATCACATGACGCCCATCGTTGGTGGCATATACGTTGGTAAACGGATTGGACCAGCCCTCGACATCGCGCCGAGCGGCCGTATCAGCCCCCGTCATTACCGCCTGCAAGTTGAGACCATTCGCCCAGGTGCCCGTATTTGCCAACGAGGTGCTGACTTTGCTGCCCTTGCCTGTGCTGTCACGCTTGCGCAAGGCCAGCATAATGCCGCCAAACAGGGTCATGGCAGTGGCATGATCACCAACGCCTCCCGCAGGTGGCGATGGCAGAGAGTCTTTGTGGTACATCATGTCTGAGATACCGGTGCGGGCGAACCAGCCAGTAAGGTCAAACGCGGGTTTGTTAGCGTCAGCGCCGTACAATCCGTAGCCCGTGATCTGCGCAACCACCAGACGTGGATTGACCACGTGCAACTCTTCCCAGGTGAGGCCGTACTTCGCAAGCTGTTCGGTACGGAAATTAAACACAATCACATCCGCAGTGCGCGCCAGCTCCAACAGCACCGCTCGCCCATCGTCGGTTGCGATGTTCAAGGCGAGCGAACGCTTGTTACGCCCAGTGAGCTGCCAGGAGTGGTCAATGGGATGACCGGCGGCAATGGTTCGATGGCGATCGCCCGTTAGCGGCTCAATCTTGATTACATTGGCCCCGTAATCGCCCATGATCGTTGCCGCACAGGGACCGGCCAGAAAAGACGCCGCATCAATCACCCGAACACCCGCCAGAATGCCCGACTCCTGGGCCTCTTGTGCCGGAATTGCTGCCGGTATAGAGCTCTGTACTATCTCGCTATCATCGCCCATTTCGTCTGCCTGCTGTCCTTAATCTGGGTGGTTGAGCCTAGCGCGAAGGTGGCGTCCTCGCTAGGCCGAAGCCGCCCTACACGAATACAGGCCAGTTCCGTTATGCTCTGGGTGAGAGCCATCGAGAGGATATTTCATGCACACTTTTGCAAGCCCCCTACGCCACGCTCAGCAGTGCGCACCTGACAAGCTCGCCGTCGTTTCTGGCGACCGCGAGTTCACCTACGCCGAGCTGAACGAACGCTGTGAGCACTTAGTGGGCGCACTGTATGGGCTGGGACTCGAGCGGGGTGATCGGGTCGCCATACTTTCGAATAATTCTCACGAATACATCGAAACCTACGTCGGGGTGCCCGCTGGTGGCCTGGTCGTGGTACCACTTAACACTCGGCATGCCCTGCCTGAATTGCGCTACGCGCTGGAAAATTCTGGCGCCAAAGTCCTGATAGCTGACCGCGACCCAGGCGAGTTAAACGATCTGGTAGAGCATGTCATCGAATGCGGCACTGACTATGACGCTCTGCTGGCAGGCGCCACACCAATGCCACTTGGTCAGGGCGTCGCAGAAAACGACCTTGCCGGTCTCTTCTATACCGGCGGCACCACCGGCAAGTCGAAAGGCGTCATGCTCAGCCACCGCAATCTGATCGCCAATACTCAACACTGGATGCTCTCGGCACCACAGGGTCCGGAGGAGGTGTTTTTAATTGTCGCCCCGCTGTTTCACGCGGCCGGTTCCAACGGCGTACTCGCCTCAATCTGGAGTTTGGGCACTCAGGTCACCCTGGGCGCTTTTGCACCCGATGTTGCGCTGGATTTGATCGAGCGTCACAAAGCCACTATGACGCTAGGTGTGCCAACCATGCTTGCGGCCATGGCCGAGACCCAACACGCGCACCCACGCGACTGTTCCAGTATGCGACTGATCGCACACGGCGGTTCGCCTATTGCAACAGAAGTTCTCCGCCGTACAAGCACCGCAATCCCCTCCGCGCAAATGATGGAAGTGTATGGATCAACAGAAACCGCACCACTGTGTACTGTGCTCGGTAACGAAGAAACCTTACTGGACGACCCACGAGCGCGTTCTTGTGGGCGGGCAATCATGGGTTGCGAAGTCACCATTCGCGATCCAGCTGGCAAAGCACTACCGGTCGGTGAAATCGGTGAGGTGGTTGTGACTGGACCCCACGTTATGCAGGGTTATTGGCACAAAGAAGAACAAACCAAAGCCGTGCTCAAACCAGAGGGTTACTGGACAGGCGATCTGGGCTACCTCGACTCTGACGGGTTTGTGTTCCTGGTCGATCGCAGCAAAGACATGATTGTCTCGGGCGGCGAAAACGTGTACTGCACCGAGGTGGAGGAAGTTCTGTATCAACACCCAGCTGTACTCGAAGCCGCTGCCTTTGGCGTGCCGGACGAAAAATGGGGTGAGGCTGTCTGGGCAGCGGTTGTACCACGCGACAGCGCCAACTCGCTCGATACTGACGAGCTCATTGGTTTTTGCAAAGAACACATTGCTGGCTACAAGGTGCCCAAGGGCATCGATGTACAGACCGAACCCCTGCCAAAGTCGGGCCCGGGCAAGGTGCTAAAGCGTGAGTTGCGGGCTCCGTACTGGGAAGGCAAAGACGCTGCGGTGAACTAGGCCTGCTTGGTCTTAGTTGATCTTAGTTGGTCCAAGCGGCCCCAATGGTCGAGGAGTTTTTCAGCAGCTGTGCCAGGCGCCCCTGCACTAACGCCTTACGTTGGCTGGCATCCTCAATCGGCGCCGGTCCAAGATAGCTATCAATCGCCACGCTGCCCGCATGGGTAAGCGTTTGACCTGCGCCCTCAAACAGCGCGACGTTGCCATCTGTCAGCTCAACGCGAGTGCTGTCGTCTATCCACAGGGCATCTGCTTTGGGAGTGACAACAACCATATGTTTGCCAAGGCTCGCCCCAATGCCAGGGTTACGCATAGCACTGGGTGCGGTCAATTGCTCACGGTCGTACCAACCTCGATCAGCGCCACGCAACACGGCTGCACCCTGTAAAAACGCCGCGCCATCCCGCAGTTCAATACTGTAGATTGCGCCCGTGCGGTCATCGAGCCGCAGCGCCCCGCCAATGCTGCCGACGGTTACCGTTTTAGCGCCGCTTTGAGCCTGGGCGCTTGCACTCTGGGTCTGTACTGCCGTCTGTGCTGCCTGTTGGGTCGAACCCTGCTTACCAGCAGGACCAGTTGAATCGCCGCAACCACCAACAAGCAACAGCGCAACAAGAGCCTGCGCGCATAACGCCAATTTTCTACTAAGCCGCATGTCTGTGGAATCCCTCGCCATTTTGCTAACTAACGAACTAACAAATGGGCTACCAATTGGGTGAAAAGTCGCCGTCGAGTTTACTTCTAATCTATACGCAACCCAATAGCAGGTTTTGTAATATCGCACGATGATGAGGCGTATCACCGAACTGATAGTTCAGCCAGAGGGCGCGGCGCAAATACAACTGCGCATCGCACTCGTAGGTGAAGCCAAAGCCACCGTGAAACTGAATGGCACGATCTGCCGCAAAGTTATACGCCTCGCCACTTTCGGCCTTTGCCATCCGCAACGCCAACTCTGCGTCTGAGTCCGGTGCACCTGACGCCAGCAGCGACGCTGCGTGATACACGTGGGACCGCAACCGCTCATACCCCATAAGCATATCGACTGTCGGATGTTTGAGTGCCTGATAGCTCCCAATCTTGCGACCAAATTGTGTACGAGTTGTTAAATATTCGACCACCAGGTCGACAGTGGCGCTTGTACCCCCACAGGCGTCGGCGGCGTGCAACAACCAGGCCGCCTGCTGAGTGGCGTTCAACGCCCTATGCGCGGCACTGCCGGTGATAAGTTGCTCGGGCGTAATCTCGACCCCATCCAGTACCACCGTGTAACTGCGACGGGTCTCGTCAAGCACCACTTCCCGGCTGATCTGCGCGACAGGAATGCTTGCTACTGGCACCAGCGCGATGGCCAGCTCGCCCTTATGAGTCACAGAACAGGCCAAAAACTCAGCGCTCGCCGCATCGAGGACAAGGCATTTGGTACCGCTGAGCATTCCGCCATCACTGCTCGCTGCCACACTTGTAAGATCCCAACTGCCGTCCGCTTCTGTAACCGCCACAGTCCCCACAGCACCCGCAACTATTCGCGGGAGCCAGTGCGCTTGCTGCTGCGCCGTCGCGCCGTTTAACAGCACCTGAGTCGCAAGCTGGGTGGCGACAAACGGCGAGCCAAGCAGCTGCCTGCCCATACACTCCGACAGCGGCACAACCGCCGCCAGCCCCAAATCGCTGCCGCCAAACTCCTCGGGAACCGCAACGCCGGTCCAGCCAAGATCAACCATCTGCTGCCACACCGTGTCCCGGTACCCCTTGTCGGTAAGCAACAAATCCCTTACCTCGGCGATCGGTGCAGCCTGCTTGCAAAATTCACTGGCCGTATCGAGCAGCATCGACTGCTCGTCGCTGAAGCTCATAGTGTTACCAAGTTCTACGCTCATCATTCTGACTCTGACCTCGCTAGTGCTTTGGTAACCCAAGTACGCGCTCACCAATGATGTTCGCCTGCACCTGACTCGTACCACCACCGATAGTTGCGGAGAACGCATTGAAGTAGGAACGCTGCCACTTGCCGCCTGCAACCGCCTGCGCATCACCCATGTAGCGAGCGCCGTTCGCGCCCTGCAAAGCAATAGCAAACTGACACAAGCGCCGCCTGTGCTCGGTGTGCCGGAGTTTCCCCGACAAGGCTACAGATTCTGGTCGATCTGCAATCAGTGCTTTGTGTTTTGCCCTGGCGCTCGTCAGCCGATCACCTTGCTCTTCGCTTATAAACCGCACGAGTTGATCGCGTACCCAGGGGTCTTCAATCGCGGGTTTACCGTTGCGTTTAGTGACCCGGGCAAGTTCCACCACATCGGCGACCTGCACCGAAATCATGCTGGTACCACCGGCCTGGCCACCTGTCACACCGCGCTCAAAGGTTAAGGTCGACATAGCCACCGCCCAACCCTCGCCCTCTGCACCCATACGGCAGGTTGCCGGGATGCGGGCGTCGTTGAAGAAGGTTTGATTAAAACCAAACTCACCCGTAATTTTGCGAATGGGTCGCACGTCGATGCCTGGGGCATCCATAGGCGCCAGAAAGAACGACAAACCAGCGTATTTGTTGCTCGCGTCCGCATCGGTTCGCGCCAGCAAGATCATGTGTTTGGCGTGCTGCCCCAGAC
>CAZSYU010000093.1:0-15872 GCA_964611345.1 uncultured Pseudomonadales bacterium | reverse complement strand
TCTTGGCTACTTTGCGTTTGGTAGCCTTCTTTTTCGCCTTTTTCTTGGCTACTTTGCGTTTGGCGACCTTCTTTTTGGCCTTTTTCTTGGCCACTTTTCGCTTAGTGACCTTCTTTTTGACCTTTTTCTTCGCAACTTTTTTCTTGGCCACTTTTCTCTTCGCTACTTTTCTCTTAGCGACTTTGCGCTTCGTAGCCTTTTTCTTGGCTACTTTGCGCTTTGCTACCTTTTTGGTGGCTTTCTTCGCTGCCGGTTTTCTCTTTGCTTTGCGCTTGGTTGATGCGCGTTTTTTTGCTGCCGCCATAGGGCCCTCGAATTGCTTGTATGGATTGCGGGCGTAGAAATACTTTATTCCAAGCCCCTTGACAAGTGATTAATGTGCCTTTTTCACGTTAATTTTTGGCCTTGGTTGCGTAGTTTGCGCCAGTTCTCGTTGCGATCCCGAAAAATGCAGCGAAAATATTAGCGAAAACGATTTCATTTCGCCGCTTGCTGAGACTTGCTGATTCTCATAGTCTCGCTCGCCATTGTTGATTTACCGGCGAAAAATCATGTCTCAAGAGTTTTTAGCGCAACATCCGCGCGTGTCTTTGGCGCACGCGCCAACGCCGTTTGAGTATCTTGAACGTCTTTCCAAGCATCTTCGCGGGCCATCGATTTACGTTAAACGCGATGATTGCACCGGTCTTGCTACCGGAGGTAACAAAACGCGGAAACTGGAATTTTTGTTGGGTGATGCCCTGCAAAAAGGGTGTGACACCCTGATTACCTGTGGTGGATTGCAATCCAATCACGCGCGGCAAACTGCCGCGGCTGCTGCGCGCACTGGTATGCACTGCGAACTGCTGCTCCAGGAGATTGCCGGTACGCCTGATGGTAACTATGACTACAACGGTAATCTGCTGCTGGATGAGCTGTTTGGCGCCCGCGTGCACCGCTTTCCGGCCGATGCGGTGCTACATGACGAGCTCGAACGCCATCTGGTAGCGCTGCGCGCTCATGATCGCACCCCTTATGCCATTCCGATTGGTGGGTCTAACGCTTTAGGAGCGCTAGGTTATGTGGTTGCCGTGCAAGAATTGTTACAGCAGTGTGCCGCCGCCGACGTGCACCCCACACAGATCGTGCTCGCGACGGGCAGTGCGGGCACCCAGGCAGGCGTGCTGGCTGGATTGGCCCTGGCGCGCAGTGAGATTGTGGTTATAGGCATCAATGTCAGCGCCAGCACGGCGACGCAAACACGCAAAGTGCGGGCATTGCTGGATGCGACCTGTCACCTGCTTGGGGTTGCTGCACCCGACGACCGGGCGATCATCTGCAACGATAACTTCTATCAGCCAGGCTACGGGGTGCCAAACAGTGGGATGGTAAACGCCGTGCGCCTGCTGGCCGAGCAGGAAGGACTGTTGCTGGACCCCGTCTACACTGGCAAGGCGATGGCAGGGTTGCTCGCTATGGTGCAAACGGGGGAGATCGCCCCGGATTCGACCACGGTGTTTCTGCACACGGGCGGTAGCTCGGGGCTATTTGCCTATCCTCGCGAGCTACAGGCCTAGTTGGTGGTGTCTATCTCGCGCCGGACGCTCTCGCTGAGCAAAAAGAAGGTTACCAGAGCCGAATCCACGGCCAGACGCTCCTCTACCAGCAAGTCCAGCACCTCACCTTCAAGACTCGATACCGCGGTGCTGATGGCGGCTGGGGTTTGACCGCCGTCCGTTTGGCTGTGCAAGTCTGAGCGCAGGTCTTGCAGGCGCAGGAAGTATTCGTCCAGGCGATCTTTGCGGCGCTGGTTTCGGCTCCGCAACAGGGTGGTTGCCATGGTCCCAATGGCAAGCAATAGCGTGGCGCACAGCGCCAGCACTTCCGCGTAGCGTTCTATAAAGCCCGGTTCGTCTTTGTTTATGTAGCGCTGTGCACCATCGTGCAACGCCAGCGTGTGAATGCTGTGGTCTATCGAGTTGGCAAAGGTAGCTCTGCTTAGTGGGTACGCTTGCTCCAGCTTTTGCGGCTGCGCGCGCAACGCAGATACCGCGGTGTAGGCAATTTCAGAGTCGAGCGTTGGGCGTGCGACCAGCAGGGTTTCTACCGCAAGGGTTGCCACGGATTGATCCGTTAGATCGGGATAGATGCCACCAGGCAAGGTAAAAGTTCGCAAGTTTGGGTAGAGCAATGCCAGAGCTGCAGCGGAGTTTGCGTTGTCGAATGAGAACATCTGGTAGTTGATAAATCCGGCGCGGGCGTCTGGCGTGAGGAGTCCGCCAAAGATCAGATAGGCCTGTGGTGGCGGTCCGGGTGCAGGCACCCAGGGTGTGTCGAGCAAACGATCATCAATGCCAGGCACGCCGTAGTGCACTGCGAGCTCTTTTACCAGCCGATGACCCAGGCTGTTGGGTGGGCCGGCAAACAGTGGATCTGCGGCAAGTAATGCGGGCAGGTCTGGGTTGACGATGTTGTTGCTGTGCACAGCATGCAACACGCTCGGGTACACCGGCATGAGCATGCGCAATTGGGGGTTGGGTGACAGGGGCTCTTCGAGCAGACCGAGATCGACATTACCGCTCTCGAGCTCGGCCAGCAGCTCTTCAGTCGATTCAAAGCCATCATCGAGTGTGACTTTAAAGCCCTGCTCGGCGAGTATCTCGGCGACCGCGGCCGCCATTTGGGGGCCAGGGTCTTCCGTGGTGTAGCTCAGCACCAGGGATGGCGGCTGCATGCCGCAACTGCCGAGCAGCAACAGCAGCACGCCGAGGGCCACTCGGTAACCGCGCACGATCGGCTAGCCGTCAGACTTGTTCAGGTCAGACATTTCCAAACCAGACATTTCCAAACCAGACATTTCCAAGAAGGCGTCCTGATTTTTGTCCGCCCGACGACGATAGTCGAGGGGGTCGGCGTTCCACAGGTTTTGGCCATTGGTGAAGCCCGTGGTTTCAAACAGCAATAGCTCACCATTTTCAATTTTGTAGTTCAGCGGATTGGGGCAGGTGAGTGCACCTACGGCAAGGCTTGTCGCGCACCAACCCAGGTACTTCGGCAGATAGCGGTCTGGGTCAGCGCTAAACTCGGTGGCGTGTGCAGCGCTCATAAAGTGATAGGTTAAATCGCCATGGGTCACTGCGAATTCAGCGCTACCGATTAGCGGGCCCGAGGGTTTGTGGTAGCTCACCACATCGACGCCGGACAGCGCGATGCCATTGGGATCGCACGCGCGGCTGTTGTGGATGTCTGTCCCGGCCATCATTGGTTTACCCGGCGGCTTACCCGGCGCTGCGGGCTTGTGCATGACTGCGGTGTCTTTATCCATCATGGCGGCTTTATCCATCATGGCCGCCTTGTCCACCACGTCGGCGTCGGCTCTTACGTCCGCATCTGCATCCGCGGCGGCGTGTGCCTGGCCACAGGCAAGACCTGCGAGCATTAAGCAGACCACGGCGGGACGCCGGAGGCTGAGGTAGAGGTGGCGGTAGAGACTGGAGGCAACCATGCGGAATGTTCCTGCTGTGACATTGTCCGGAATGCGAGTTTAAGACCCGGAAACCGGAGGTTCGTTCAGGGTACACCAAGTTTCTGTGACCTATGCAGTGCGGGTCCAGGGGTTGCACCCCAACTCGGCATATAGGCAACTAAATAGCCATTTATTTAATCGAGACTGTGGTTGTATCCTGCCGCTCCACAACCGACTATGAGACTTCTTGAGTGGTAACTGCGCGCCCGTCCTGGGTCGGGTTTGTACTGGAGATTGCATGCTTGATATCGGCGACGCCGCCCCTGAATTTGATCAGCTCGACCAGGCAGGAGAAAGGTTGGTGCTAAGTGAGCTGCTGCGCGACGGAGAGCTGATTGTGTATTTCTACCCGGCCGATTTCACGCCGGTATGCACGGCCGAGGCGCGACTGTTCCGGGATAACTGTGCCGACCTGGACGACGTGGGTGTGCGTGTTGTCGGGGTGAGTCCGCAAGGCAGCACCAGCCACCAGAAATTTTCCGACAGCTATGAACTGCCGTTTTCCCTGTTGCCAGACGTTGATAAAGAACTCATCAAGGCGTTTGGTGTGGCGGGGCCATTGGGTATGGGTGTGCGGCGTGTGACCTACCTGATAGGCCAGGACGCGGTGATACGTAATCGTTCAGTGGCCGATGTGTTTTTAGGCAACCACAGCGACCTCATACACGAGGTTTTGGGCGAGGCTTAACAGCGCTCCAGACAATGCCTAATACCAGAGTCCCAGCATGTGCCAGCGTGGCGCGCGCAACGGCGGGTGTTGCACCTGGGTGGTGTACATCGCTGGTTTAGGCACCGTGGTGGCCGGTGCGTTCCCTGCAATCGCATTCAACCGCTCAATACGATCGCTGGTGTGTGGATGCGTACGCAGCAGCGCAGGCTGGGTTTCCCGCCGACCCGGCAGCATCACCCGCTCTAGCCAGTTAGTGTGGACGGTTTCGAGCCGCGCAAGCGCGCTGGCAAGACCGAGTGGATCGCCGGTGATACGCACCGCGCCCACATCTGCGTTGTATTCGCGGGAGCGCGACAGCGCCAATTGCAACAGCGCACTTATGCCTGGTGCCAGAAACAACACGAGCGCGCCAAGTAACGGAACCTGATAGCCCAGCAGCCAAGCGGGTACGCTCAATATCAACAAGATCTGCCCGACCTGACCCAGTGCGGTCGCAATGCGCGACAGGCCATCCGCCAGGCTCATCACAAACAGGTCGTTGTGCTGAATATGGCTGAGTTCGTGGGCAATAACGCCGGCCAGTTCGCGCGGGTTTAACCGTTGTATCAAACCGGCTGTCAGCGCGACAGAAGCCTCTTCGCCGTGGCCTATCGCGAAGGCGTTCAGGGTTTTTGATGGCACGTAATACAGCCGGGGCATTTGTTTGAGCCCGGCCCGTTGCACCAGGGCCACAAAAAGTTCGAGCAACTCCGGTGCGTTGTTACGGCTAAGTTGCTGCGCCTTGTACATGCGCATAACCACCGAGGTGGCCTGGCGCGTGGTAGAGCCGACGACCAGTGCCACGCCAAACAGTGCGAGCAGTAATCCCCAGGTGCCGGCAACCAATACGCCGCAGACGCCCACAATGGCGATGAGCCCGGCAATCAGCAGGGTTGCCTGGCGACGGTTGGTGCGCGTGTGTTGGTTGAGTGGCATAGGTGGTTTAAGTGTTAGGTGGTTTAAGTGTTAGGTGGGTTAAGTGTAATGCGTGGAGCGTCAGCGCAAAACCGCTCCCTGTTGCATACTGCTGTGCTGTGTAGCAAAGAGTATGGCAAAGAGTTTTTGCGGAGTGATTATGGTGCATGATTTTGCCGTGGTGGGTGCGGGTATTGCGGGCTTGTCGGTGGCCGCGCGACTTAGCGAACAGGCAAGCGTGGTGCTGATCGAGCGCGAAAGCCAACCGGCGTACCACAGTTCCGGGCGGTCAGCGGCGGTTTTCATCGAGGGCTATGAAAGCCCTCTGGTGGCAGGCCTTACCCGTGCCTCGCGGGAGTTCTTCTTGCAGCAACCCGGCGAGTTCTGTGAGCACCCGCTGCTGCACCCACTGGGTGGGCTAACCCTTGCCAGTGCCCAGCAGGTGAGTTCTTTTGAAAATCACCTGCGCACCTGGCAACCAGAGAACCCCGACTTGCATGAGATAAGTGTCGATGAGGCAATCAGCAGGTTACCTATTCTCAATGCCGAGCACATCAAGCGTGTGTGTTTTGATCCGTCGATGCAGTCCATAGACGTGCACGAGCTGCTCACTGGCTTTCGGCGTCAGTTAAAAGCCACTGGCGGTGAATTGGTGTTGGGGCAAGAAGTGACTGCACTGCAGCGCGCAGAGGAGAGTTGGACAGTTAGCACGCGCGCGACAAACTCTGTAGATGCAGCGCCCCAAGAGTTTTGGGCACATACCCTGGTGAACGCTGCAGGTAGTTGGTGCGAAGAATTGGCAGAACTTGCCGGGCTGCCGGGGGTGGGGTTAACGCCGCGGCGGCGAACCGCCATACTGTGCGCTCTTCCAGAATGGCCGGAAGCGCCGGACGGACCCGCTAGCCCCGGTGCGTGGCCCATGGTCCACGACTGCGATAATACGTTGTATTTCAAACCTGATGCCGGCGCGCTTATGGTGTCGCCGGCGGACGAACACCCGAGTGCACCGTGCGATGCCCAGCCGGAAGACATGGATGTCGCCATTGCGCTCGAGCGCTTTCAACAGGCAACCACGATGAAGGTCGATCGTGTGCAGCACACCTGGGCGGGTTTGCGCACCTTTGCACCCGATCGCAACCCTTGCGTTGGCTTTGATCCGCTCACCACCAATTTTTACTGGCTCGGCGGGCAAGGAGGCTTTGGCGTGCAAACGTCGCCCGCGCTCAGTGCTCTGGCCGCAGATGACTTGTTAGGTGTGCAAGAAATACCCGAGCAATTGCGCCGGCAATTGCACGTCAGTCGCTTTCGCTAAACTCCACAGTCTGCGGTAGGTGCCACATTACTATCGGCACTCACCTTACTGGTGTTGCGTGCGATCACGTAGTGCGCGCCAGCGGTGTGCGATGGGTTTTGGGTGTTCACCCAGCGAAATGGATACAACAGCGTTTCGGTGATTTTTTGCAACGCAAAGCTTACGTATTTGTTGCTGCTTACAGAGCCCGCGATAAAGCTGCCCTGCATCCAAAACGCAGAGCCCGGTGTAACCGTGGGGCCACTTTGCACAACGTCGAAATCTTCCAGTAACTGATTTAACACAAGCTCAGAAAATCGGTACAGGTCGTCGGTGTCGTGGCAGTAGGGTTGCACCCAGGGTGCTTCTAAAAACAACAGCCCGTCGGGTACCAGCGCGCGCTGAAACTGCTCGATCACAACCTTCGGTTGGGCACAGTACTGCAGCACCGCGTTGCAGATGATCGCATCGAATGGGCCGATGTCTTCAGGCAGATCGTGCAGGTCGGCCACCAGATCCACGTTGGGTTTGTCCTGAATGTCGACATTCACGCAGTTGTTGCCAAAGCGCGTGGAGGACGAGCCGGCGTTCAAGATTCGGGCGCCGCTTAGCAGCAGGTCGTAGTCGCGGACAAATTCATCCGCGCTGTAGAGTTTTTCTAACTTCACTGAAAAAGAGTCCTCCGCCTGCCGCCCATAATCTCGGCAGACCCCACAAAATACTGTCTCGACTTGCTAGTAACCTGACATAGCGATCGCGAGCCCTGAAGTATTTAGAGTCAGTACGTTTGCGATAAGTTCCCCCGCGCAATATTAGATGGGCGTAACTCGTTGGCCTGATGGTTGTTTAAGCAGCGGTGTTTTATGCACATGTTCGGCCAGTGCTGCGCCGAATTGTTGGCTGCTCAGAGCCACCAGCTTACCGGCCTTAAACGGCGTGAAACCGTCGCCTCCGGCTGCAAGTATCTCCAAAGTGCTAACGGTGTAGACGCGCTTTGGCTGGATGGGTGCTTCCCCCACATGCACGGAGCGCAGCCGCTGATATTTGGCGGCGAGAGGATCGTAAGTGATTTGTAGACCGGCCACCTGCAGCAGCCCGCGTTCAAGAGATAAGCCCTGTTCCAGCACGTTGAGTAGCTGGCTGCCAGTGAGTTCAACAACCGCCATGCGGTCTTCAAACGGAAAGGCGTCTAGCAGATCGACTTTGCGCACAGGGCCGGCTGCGATGTCTTTGCGCAGTGCACCAGAAGGCATGAGTGCGATGGGTGTTTGGGTTGCGTCGCGCAGAATGTCGGCGAACAGGTTGCCGAGATCAGATTCAACGTTATAGCGGCGCGTGAAGTCGACTTCGGCTGTACCAATTTCCGCGTAAATGTCAGCGTGCTTCGCGCGGTAGCGCTCGAGCTTGGCTTGTACAGCCCGGTGTGGCGGTAGTTCGTCGCTGTTTACTTCGATGAGTTTGCCGGTGTGGTTCAAGATGGTGGGCTTGTCTGCGGTGGCATTCAGCTCAAGTTGCAAAAAGCCAAGGTGTTGGCCCTGGCCGAAGGTTTGCATTATTAGTGTGCCGGTTGTGGGGTGAACCACCGCCTCGCGCGTGCCAGCATCGGCATGCCCACCGAGTAGTACGTCCAAGCCTTCAAGTTGCCCCGCCAGTTCAAGGTCTGCCGCAATGCCGCGGTACACCTCCGGGCTTGCCTCGTCATTGGTTTGCATGGGGGCGGTCATACCCATGTGAGTGAGCAGCACGGTGACATCTACGCTGTCGCGGAGCTGGTTTAGGTAGTACTGCACGATGGGTGCAGGCGTACGCACGTCAACGCCCGCAATGTTGGCAGGAATAAGCGCGGTGGCGGCGTCCTGGCCGAGAATGCCGATCACACCGATGCGCACGCCGTTGCGCTCAAGCACGGTGTAGGGCTGTGCGTAGGGGTGCTGCGTGTCTTTATAGAAGAGGTTCGCGCCGAGCACGGGAAAAGAGGCGCGTGACTTTTGTTGCACCAGTTCTTGCCAGCCGTATTCAAACTCATGGTTGCCGATAACCATGGCGTCGTAACCCATGCTTAACATCAGTTCGAAGGCGAGCTCGCCGCGCGTGAGTTTGGCCAGTGTGCCAGTGAAGATGTCGCCAGCGTCGAGCAGGAAGGTGTTTGGGTGTTGGCTGCGCTGTTGGTCGATGAGGGTGGCGAGTTGGCTAATACCGCCAATACGCTGCATGTCTTCGCGCCAGTAGGCGGTAACGGGGTCGTAGGCGGATTCGAAGTCGTTGGTGAAGAGGAGGGTGATGGTTTTTGTGGTGGCTTTTCTTGTGGTGTTGGTGTCGCTGGAGGTTGCTTTGGTCTGTGTTGTGGCCGAGCAGGAGGATAAGGCCAGCAGGAGCAGGGTGAGCAGGTAGCTGGTTAGCGCGGTTGGGTGTTTTGGGTTTGCGATATTCATAGCTCATATATGGGTTTAAGTTGCGGCGAATTGCAAGGTGCATTGTGGTGTTGGGGAGCGATGCTTGCGTGCTTGAATGAAGCTGAGTTGCAATACGAAAAGGCATGTGTTTTGGCAACAACCAATTGAGGAAATCTATTGGGGACCTGGAAATCTCCAGACTGGTTGTTTCGTCCGTCTATCTTGGCGTTAGCTTGGACGTTAGTTCTTGGCTACGATCAATGGCTTTGGGTGTCTTTAACTTCATCCAGCAATGTCAGTAGATACTCGCCGTAGCCAATACCAATAAATGATTGGGCGGTATGTTTCATCATATCTGGACTGATCCAGCCTTGGCGCCAAGCGATTTCTTCAGGGCATGCGATTTTTAATCCTTGTCGGTGCCCAAGAGTTTGCACAAATTGACTAGCCTCAACCAGAGAATCGTGGGTGCCCGTGTCTAACCAGGCCATCCTGCGAGGCAGCCGCACGACTTTTAGTTCGTTGGCTTTTAAATACGCCTTGTTGACATCCGTAATCTCTAACTCGCCGCGTTGTGATGGTTCGATTTTGTCCGCGATTTCTATGACGCGGTTGTTGTAGAAGTAGAGACCCGTCACTGCGTAGGGTGACTGCGGGTTCTTCGGTTTTTCGACGATGGATAAGGGTTGGTCATTTTCACCAAACTCAATCACACCAAATCTCTCGGGGTCTCGAACATGGCAAGCGAAAACGGTAGCGCCGGTGTTATTGTCACGTGCTTTTCGCAAAATTCGGCTAAGATCGGCGCCAAAGAAGATGTTATCGCCCAGCACCATAGCGGCAGAATTGCCACCAATAAATTCTTTTCCTAAACGAAATGCGTCCGCTAGTCCTCGCGGTTGGTCTTACACCTTATACTCTAGGCTTATGCCCCACTGACTGCCATCGCCCAATAATTCCTCGAAGCGGTGTGTCCTCGGGTATAGATATAATCAGCAGCTCTCGTATACCAGCAAGCATGAGTGTTGTGATCGGATAGTAAATCATTGGCTTGTCGTAGACCGGCAGCAATTGCTTGCAAACTACTCGGGTTACCGGATAAAGACCGGTTCCACGGCCTCCCGCAAGTACAATACCCTTCATTGCCGATTTCCTCTTTTAAGCCCTAGGCGGTGACCGTCAACTTCGCCGGCGAGTTCTTGGCTCCAGCTTCCGTTGTCTGCGTACCTCGCCACTGTATCCTCAATACCATCGTCAATCTCTATCTCTGCTTGCCGGTCAAGTTCATTCTTAATGCGGCTAGCGTCCACGGCATAACGGCGATCATGGCCCGGTCTATCACTAACGTAGCTTATTAGGCTTTCAAATTGTTTTCGGTCGGTTTTTCTTTTCAAGAACCTCTCCGATATTCGATAGTAATCCTGCATAGCTGAGGTTGTCGATTGTGCAGACGGTGTGCCCTTGCTTGACTAAGCTTCGAACCAGATGAGACCCAATGAATCCAGCGCCCCCACTAACAAGTATTCTCACGTTCGAACAATCTCTAGTGTTAAACTTTGCGAAAAAGAATAGCGTCACAATTTCAGCTCAGTCTATTAGAGCCAATGCATCTTTGGAGTTTGATTCGCCCTAATGGGGTAATAGATCCGAAGACATTTTATCAACGTTTCCATCAACTTTTTATTGAACATGTGCTCTGTACTAGCGCCTTGTTATCAGGCGTTAAGAGGAAGTGATAGGGTTGTGTTGTAGGTGAGAAAAAGAGTGGGTAATGAGTGCTAGCAAACCGGTTGTTTGTATCGTGATCGTGAATTTTAACGGTGCGGAAGATACTCTGAGCTGTTTGGCCAGTTTAGATTCGATAGACTATCTAAACCACTTCATTGTAGTTGTAGATAATAGTTCCGACGATGATTCTGTCAGTGTGTTAAAAGAAGAACTTTCTTTAAGCCACACTATTGATAACGAACACGCGACTTTTGCCTCTAGAAGTCTAGATAACAGAATCCATTTAGTAGAGTCGCCGGTTAACGGCGGCTTTGGGTCAGGCAACTATATTGGGATAAATTTTGGTTTAGAAAACGGGGCTGATTATGTTCTTTTGCTAAACAATGACACGATTGTAGAAGATAGTTTTCTTAGTCCGTTGGTTGCTCATCTCGAATCCAATCCCGATGTAGGTATAGTCTCGGGGAAAATTCAGCGAAGATACATGCAGACCAAATCGCCGATAACAACTTTATTCCCGGCTGCCTGTGGTTGATTCCAAGACCCGTTTTTATTGAGATTGGCATGCTTCAGGAAGACTACTTCATGTATGTAGAGGATCTAGAGTACTGTTCGAGAGTGCAGGACGCCGGCTACAAATTGCACTCGATCGCTCGTAGCCGTATCTATCACAAGGGTGGGGCGACGACGGGTGGTGCTATGTCTGAATTCTCTGTTTATTGGAGAGTTCGGAACATGAACAAGTATTTGAAGTCACATGGGAGCGTTTTTCAGAAAGTTGCTTCTTTGACACTTTTCAATTTGGAATCGCTTCTCAGGTTGCTCTTCATGCGAAAGCCTAGTCTCTTGGCGAGCTTCTTTAAGGGGTTGCTTAACCGCTAGAGAATATTAGTGCAATATTCCAACGCTGCAAAAATTGATAAGCCAAGGCTTTGGTGATGAAATAGAACGATGGTGAGTGGCCCAATGATCGCAATAGTTGACCATGTCGGCATCAAAGCTGGTATGGATCACTACACAAGTGGCTTAGCCTCTGGGCTGCTAGAGAATGGATGTCGCGTTTGTGTCTATTCAAACTATTCCCGCTCTGATCTTGGATATGAAGTGGTCGAGATTTTTGATGGCCATAGCTCCTTTCATTTCGTTAGAAAGTTGGTTCGACATATTAGAGCGTTAATAGTGGCCTGTAGTCGTGCCCGTAAATCAGATGCGCGCCTCCTTATTCAGCACGTTTTTGCAAGCGATTATGTGTCACTCTTGAATGGCTGTGTCGCTAAGGTGTTCGGTCGCAGATTGCTGGTTATTGCCCACGATGTAAGTAGTTTGGCTGACGAGGACGTCGATTGGATCAGAAAGCTGCTGTACCAAGTAATTGCAGACAAGATAGTGGTCCATAATGAATATTCATTGTCATGCCTCCGGTCTTTGGGGTTAAGTCTCAAACAGGACAGCGTTGAAGTGTTAAGGCATGGTTCCTATCTGGACTCAAGAGTGCAAAAGGTAGATAAGCAGAAAGCTCGAGCTTCGCTCGGGCTTGCCCCAAGTGGTAGATACCTGCTGTTTTTTGGTCAGATAAAGCAAGTGAAAGGCCTAGATATTCTTCTACAGTCGATGTCTCTTATCGATAGCGACGTAAACTTAATCGTGGCTGGCAAGCCCTGGAAGGACTCGTTCGATAGCTACGAAGTTCTAATAAAGGAGCTAGATCTTGATAGCCGCATAGAGCGGCGTGTACGGTTTATCGAAGATTCGGAGAGGGATCTACTCTTCAGCGCTGCAGATTGTATCGTGCTCCCGTACCGCCAAGTTTTTCAAAGTGGTGTCTTATTAATGGTGATGGGTTTCGGGTTGCCCGTTATTGCATCAGATCTTCCTTCTATCAGCGAGATTGTCACTCACTCTAAGAACGGGCTCCTGTTTCGATCAGAGGACTCTTCTGATCTGGCGAAATGTATCAGTGAGTTTTATGAGATGAATGATTGGGAGTTAATTGCAAACGCCGCTCAGGCGACAATCCAAGATCAGTTTAGCTGGACCAGTATAGCCGCGCGATACGCTGCTATTGCAAGGTCGTCTTAGTAGTCGAGCAGCACGAACATGATGACGGGTAGTAATCAAACTAAGCCGAGTTGATTTAGAGTCTACTTATCAATGCCAGGTAAGACATAGATATGTTTTTCCATGCGTACTCCACGCCTGCCAGATTTCCCATCTCTTCTCCGCAATTCGCGATCGCCTCCTCTGATGTATCGCATACCAAGCGAAGTAGTTCCTCTGCTGATTTGAAGTAAAAAGCCCTATTTTTGGTGGTGTGTCTGTTATACGCAACGTCGAATGCGAAGACCGGGATACGCATGTACATTGCTTCTACCAACGCTGGGTTTGTTCCGCCAGCGCTGTGACCATGCACATAGAATTGCGCATCCTTTCGCAGTGAATAAAGCTCAGCGATATCGTAGGTTGGCTCTCGAATTTCAATATTCGCCGTGACTGAATACTTGGCTTTTAGTTCGCGTCCATAGTCGCTGCTATCCCAGTTGCCCACGAAAACCAATTTTATTGGCGATACATCCAGAGAGAAGGCTTCCAATATTAGATGGACATTGTTTTCTGGTTCGATCCTGCAAAGCGCGAGCGCATAAGGTTCTACCGATTTGGAAGGCTGTGTTGCGGTGCTCTTTGCGACATCGTTGGAATGGATTTCAACGTGGTCGCCACCGTAAGCGATGTACTCTGAGGGGCATCCGTATTCCTTGCGGAGATGCTCTTGTATCGCTGGATTATCGCCAATAACGCAATGAGAGAAACGTGCCGCAAACCATTCTGATACGCGCAGCACCGTCTTGGCCATAATTCCCCACTTCTCGCGCTTCCATTCAACCCCGTCAACATTGGTGACTATGATGCTACGAGAGAATAGCCTTACGAAAGGCAAAAAAATTGCACCAGAGACTCCTAGAACGACCAGCACATCTGATTTCCACATGGCTGAAGCTAGTGAACAAACGTCATAAAAAATGCTCTGTATGCCATTAGCACGGAATTGAATGTATCGGAGCTTCGCTCCCTCATAGGAATCTAACTTAGATTCGCAATCTATTGCGCTACAGTAGACGGTTAGGTCAAGCTTGCTGGCCAGATTGACCACCAAATTCTCGGCGAGTGTTTCGAAACCGCCGTATCTGGCAGGGATTCCTACTGTACCGATAATTGCGACCCTTCGTTTTTCATGCATACAGTGTGACTCTGATTATCAGAAAGCTTAAGCGTTAGACTTTGTCTTTGCCGCTAAACTGAATATTGTGCTAACGCTCCACGCAGTGATGGCGTGTCGAAAAATTTCATTGAACGCTACAATATGGATTTTTCCAGTGTTGAAGATCCCAGCCCAATATCTGCTCCACCTTGCCAATGTCGTCGGAAAACAACTCGAATAGGGCATCTTGCAACCCCCTCTTAATCTCTTTGTCGCCACCGACGGCGAAAAACCTGTCTTGAATGGCGCCGATAGCGCTAGTTGGCAAGATCTTTTTGATGAGTGTCCGCACTGCTTTTCGCTTATATAGGGAACTCACGAGCCCATTGTTAGCGACCAGGCCGACGTTTTCTTTTACGTATTCTGTTTCTAGTGGTTCAACACCCAGAAAGTCATACACGGTTAGCATGACCTGACTTAGCGATGATCTTATATCCTCAAACTCTATAAAAAGAACATTCTCTCGTTCGAAAACTCTAGTGTATTCCGCAATTTGAGAAAAATACTTGCCGGCCGAAACATACTGGAAGTAGTGAGGTCGAAACGAATCGGGGTGAGTCAGCACTTCCTCTAATTCTAAGCTACAGATTCCCAGGCGCTTGTCCATGTTGTAATGAGAAATTGCTCGTTTAACCGGATCTCGTAGCATGATGATAATTTTTGCATTGGGATTATAGTCGTAGATGTCTTGAGCAACTGACGAGTAGCTCAAGTAGGAGACGCTAGCCTCTCCCCTATATGTGCAGTCCCGACTATCAAATAGTTTCAAGTACTCTACTTCTGTATGAGTTACGTCAAACTGATAACCCATACTGCTACTAAGTTCTAAGACCTGTGTAGCGGAGAAAAAATTGGGTTCCTTCTGGCTAGACATACAAATATCAGAATGTCCTGCAAGAGCAGAATGGAGCGTACTGGTGCCCGCTTTTGCAGCTCCGACTATGAAAAGATTGGCTTTACCTGCCGCGATACACATTACACGCTCACCGACGAGTTATCTGAGTAGAGCCGGATTATGGCCTATCTATATGATTTTCTAAATCAACAAACAGCATACAAACAGCATGAGGAAAACTGCTTTGGTTGAAGCAGGCTCTCACTGTAGAATAGTTTTTCAAATCTGCTGACTTCGATGGTTCTATGAAACAGATGCTTAAGAAAGTGCTTCTGACGTTTGGATTTAGCGTTAGCAATGGCACTGTTTCGGGTGTTCGATTGCCGGTCAATCCTGAAAAGCGGGCAAAACGAATTTTCAGCAGCGCTTTGCTTAAGCCAACGAAGTGGAGGCATGACGATGTTTCGCTAGTTGGCTTAAAAACCTCCCGATACTTCGATTTGTGGAATAAGTTTCAAGGTGGGCATAAGAAGTATAGTTACTTTTCTCTCTACGATGAGCTGTTCTCGGACCTGATAGGGAAATCACCGAAAGTACTAGAGATCGGTGTATTCAACGGCGCCTCAATCAAGACATGGAGAGAATTTTTTGGTGCCGGCTCTGTGATAGTAGGCGTCGATTTAAACCCAGAGTGTGCTCAATACGACGACCCCGATAACAATGTCCATGTCAGAATCGGGAGCCAAGCTGATGAGGAATTCCTTACTCGAGTTGTGCAGGAGTTTGGGCCGTTTGACCTAATCATTGATGATGGTAGCCATATGACTCATCACGTCATTGCGAGTTTCAATATTCTATTTGACCGTGGGCTCGACGCAGACGGACGCTATTTTGCCGAAGATTTAAATACCTCAATGTGGAAACACTATCGGTCCTCTAAGGATAGTAGTATTGATCTATTTCTAAGCCTGGCTGAGCTAATGTCCACCTTCTACTACCGATATGGCTATGAGGAGTATGGGCGTGATATGCACCCCACAGACTTTGAGGTGCCTTACATATGTACGCTAATCAAGGAAGTGAGACTATTTGATTCAGCGGCGATTGTTTACAAGGGTGTTTCGCTACCACCAATGGTGTTTGAGACTTAGAGTCTAAGAAGCGCTTCTTGAAGCATGTATCGGGTATTTGCCGCGATTCTATACCCCGCAACAATCTCACAAACGACGCTGTTAGTAGT
>CAZSYU010000092.1:0-15929 GCA_964611345.1 uncultured Pseudomonadales bacterium | reverse complement strand
AGCGTGCCGGCACGCTGTGCCGTGTTAGCTTGTTCGAGCAACTGCAGGGCCATTGCATATGGAGCGCGATTGCTGGAGCGTTTGCGTAAATAACGTACAGCCAAAACCAGTAGTGCAATGAGTAACGCTGCTACGATCCACCAGCCGGGTGCCGGCGGGAACCAGCCCGGCGCGTCGGGGTAGTGAATGTCGCGCATTCGTTGCAACAGTTCTTCAGGCATAGGGCGCCACCCTTATCCCACCATCCCGTCTAGTGGCGTGGTGGTGGTGATAAACGAACTGCTGATCTTAACGTCGCGGCACAGGGTTTCGAGATCTTTCCGGCGCTGGGTGAATCGCTCTGCGTATTCCTCGCGCAGTTTTTGATTGCCGCTGTGAAATTGCAGGGTTTGCTGAGCGTCGGTGACGCGATAGCGATTAGCGGGCGGTAGTTGCGTCTCAAGTTCATCAAACACAAACACGATGTGCACGTCGTTGTGGCGCGACAGATGGAGCAGGCGCTCGCGGTCGTGGCTATTGAGCGAGTTGCAGTCGGTGACAATGTGTATGCGATGCCCCGAGCGCGCGATGTGAGCAACCTTGGGCAGAGCGTCGCGAAACTCTAAACCGCTTGCTACGCTTGCATTCAATGCTGCATTGCTTTTCGCCACGTCGTGCAGCAAGCGCGCAACGGCACGAGCGTTGCGCAACGGACGGTGCACCAGCACGCCCGCTTCGCCGGTGACAACGCCACCCACGCGGTCATTGTTAGCAAGGCTACGCCAGGCGATCCTTGCGCCCACTTCTGCGGCCGCAACCGATTTAAGCCGAGCTTTGCTGCCAAAGAACAGCGGGCGGGTTTGATCGATGAACACCAGCGTGGGGCGTTCTTTTTCTTCTTGAAAAACTTTAGTGTGTGGTTTGTTGCGGCGTGCTGTCACGCGCCAGTCGATCGTGCGTACGTCATCGCCGGGTTGATAGGCACGAACCTCGGCAAAGTCCATGCCGCGGCCGCGTTGGCGCGAGACGCGCTCGCCATGGGCAACACGTGCGCGCCGTGAGCGCTGCGCCCTGGTGGTTCCCGCGCGCAGGGTGAGCAGGTCTTCGGTGTCGACGTAGGCGCCTAACAGCATGGTTTAGCTCACGGGAACTTGATGGATCAGCGTGTCGATGATTTGATTCGCCGTGATGCCTTGGGCCTCGGCGTCGAAGCTGACGATTAAGCGATGACGGAAGACGTCGTGGCACATGATCTGGACATCTTCCGGCGTGACGAAGTCGCGCCCGTCAAGCCAAGCCAGAGCACGGGACGTCTGATCGAGGGCGATACTCGCCCGGGGGCTGACGCCAAACTCGAGTTGTTGGGCAAGTGCACCGCTGCGCTCGCGCGTCGCCATTACCAGTTGAATGATGTACTCCTCAACCGCCGGCGCCATATAGACCTCCGCACACAGACGTCGCGCTGCGAAAATATCTTGCTGGGTAAGCGCAACGGGGGGTGTGGCGTTGCTGTTATCGGCGCCGCTGGTTTCGCCGCGCACCAGCTGCAAAATTTTCTGTTCGGCGCTTGCGGATGGGTAGCCCACTTCCACATGCATCAGAAAGCGGTCGAGCTGGGCTTCCGGCAGTGGGTAGGTGCCCTCTTGCTCAATCGGGTTTTGGGTTGCCATAACAAGAAAAAGTTCTGGCAATTCAAAGGTTTCTCGACCAATGCTCACTTGTCGCTCAGCCATAGCTTCCAGCAGGGCTGCCTGGACCTTGGCTGGTGCACGGTTCACCTCGTCGGCCAAAATCAGGTTGTGGAAGATCGGTCCTTGCTGAAAGCGGAAATCGCCGGTTTCGGGCCGAAAGATCTCGGTGCCGGTGATGTCTGAGGGCAGTAAATCTGGCGTAAATTGCACGCGGTGGAAATCGCCGGTCACGGCACTCGCCAGTTCCTTGATGGCGCGGGTTTTTGCCAGCCCCGGGGCGCCCTCAACGAGCAGATGACCCCCGCAAATAAGTGCGGTAAGGAGGCGCTTAACCAGGGTTTCCTGGCCAATAATGCGCGCCTCTAGCCAGCTACTGACAGAGCGGACTTTTGCGCTTGTATCGGCGTTGTTTGCGACGGGTTGTTCCATGAAATTTGTTGGGTTCCTAGCTGTGAATGGGCCTCGATAGGCGTGGGGCGCGGGTTGCAGCCGGACATTGTACCGGCGCCGAACGGGCAGTCCAGAGAGCACCCTGAATACGCCGTTGGCGTCCCCTGCGCCGGTCATAAGTGTGCTGGTCACAAGTGCACGTAGGCTCGGTGTGACCCGCAAAGCAGCACACCGGGCTCTATTATGGTGCGTTACTAACGCCTTTTCCTTTACCAAGCACTCTTTTGGTGCCGAGATGCCGGGATGGTTCCCTAGAGTTTCGCGGTCGGTGCTTTGGGCGCGGGCATAAAACCGCGCCGCGCCGCCTGTTGGTGCGGATTCTGTGCGTCGGCATGGTATTTGCACCGGCTCTGTGCGAACCCGTCCAGGAATAGAGCTGAACAATGACCCGCACCTCCCCATGCACTGTCTCCGCGCAACCGCGCAACTGGCTAAGCCGGTTCGCGTCGCGATGCACGCCCTCAAGGCTTTTCGTTACCACACTCGCCGGGGTGGGTTTGTTTGCGGCCATGCCGGCTGCGGCCGATGAATTGAGCGGCGCCAATACGGCCTGGGTACTCACCAGCACCGCGCTGGTTCTGTTTATGACCATTCCTGGTTTGTCGCTGTTTTATGGCGGCCTGGTGCGCACCAAAAACTCACTCAGCATACTCATGCAGTGCTTCACCATTACCTGTCTGGTGTCGGTGCTCTGGTTGCTGCTGGGCTACAGCCTGGCTTTCGATGACGGTAACAGCTTTATCGGCGGCCTGAATCACATGCTGTTCGCAGGAATTATTGAGGGCACGCTGTCCGGCGATATTCCCGAAAGTTCTTTTGCCCTGTTCCAAATGACCTTCGCCATCATCACGCCTGCCCTGGTGGTCGGTGGCTTTGCCGAACGAATGCGCTTCTCTGCGGTGGTGTTGTTCTCGGCGCTGTGGTTGCTGGGTGTTTACGTGCCGGTGTGTCACTGGGTCTGGGGTGGTGGTTGGCTCGGCGATTTGGGCTTCATGGATTTTGCGGGTGGTGCGGTTGTGCATATCACGGCGGGTGTCGCTGCACTCGTGGCCGCACTCACGCTCGGTCGCCGTGAGGGTTTTCCGGAGCGTCCGCTACCACCACACAATATGACCATGACCGTAACCGGCGCAGGCATGCTGTGGGTTGGCTGGTTTGGTTTTAACGGCGGGTCGGCCCTTGCGGCGAACGGCGATGCCGCTATGGCGATGCTGGTTACACATATCTCGGCGGCGACTGCCGCCTTCACCTGGCTGAGCATCGAATGGCTCAAGTACGGCAAGCCCAGCGCACTGGGAGCGGTTACGGGTATGGTTGCCGGCCTCGGCACAATCACCCCAGCGTCAGGCTTTGTCGGCCCCGGCGGCGCGCTCATTATTGGTTTGCTGGCAGGCTGTATCTGTTTTATGGCGACCAACTTCTTCAAGCAAGGACTCAAAATTGACGACTCGCTGGATGTGTTTCCCGTCCACGGGGTGGGTGGCATTCTTGGTTGTTTGCTGACCGCTGTTTTCGCCAGTGATGCGCTCGGCGTGTTCAGCGGTCAGGAAGACATCAACATTGGCAGCCAGCTCGGCATTCAGGCCACGGGCGTGGCAGCCACCCTGGCCTACACAGCAGTCGCAACCTTTGTCATTCTGAAAGTCACCGGTGTGCTCTGCGGTGGTAATCGGGTAGACGAAGACGCTGAAACTCAGGGTCTTGACCTCAGCGCCCACAACGAGCGCGGTTACGATCTATAGGCTAGGGTCTGGCGCGGTAGAGCGCGCTCTCAACCAGCGCGCGCAGCAGTTGCGGGAAGTCTAGCCCCAGCCCTTGTGCCCCGTCGGGGTACAGGCTGGTTGGTGTCATGCCTGGTAACGTGTTCACCTCAAGCAACACGGGCTCATTGTTTGCCGGCAGAATGAAGTCGGCTCTGGACAGATCGCGCAGGCCAAGACATTGATGGGCAAGAAGGGCCATCTGTTGCAGGTGGTCTCGCAGCTCATCAGCCATGGGCGCAGGGATGACATGGGCGCTGCCGCCTTCCGCGTAACGGTTGTTGTAGTCGTACCACTCATTAGTCGCCGTGGTGATTTCGATGACAGGATGGGCCAGGGCGGCTTGTCCCGCCAAATCGAGCACGCCCACCGTGATCTCACGACCCACAACAAAGGGCTCAACAAGAATTCGCTCGCCAAGGTCGAATGCATGAGCCACAGCACCGACAATATCGCCGCCTTCCGGAAGTGGTGTGACGCCCAGAGCGGAGCCCTGTTGCATAGGCTTGATCACTACGCGCTCGCCCAGGGCTTGCACGATGTCGTGTGCAATCTTTTCTGCGCCCCGATCTTGTGCGGAAGGTTCGGCTGCGTAAACCCGATCGTCTGCCACCGGTAGACCGGCACGGCGAAACAGGTCTTTCGCGACAGACTTGTCCATGGCAAACGCACTGGGTTGTACGGTACTGCCAACATAGGGCAGGTTGAGCATTTCGAGCATGCCTTGCACTGTGCCATCTTCGCCCGGAGGTCCGTGCAAGGCTGGAAACACGACGTGGGGCTCTAGTTGCGCGAGCGTCTGGGTAACAGTTTCATCGAGTTCAACCGCGTGCACCGCAAAGTCATTATGCACCTCAAGCGCGGTGCAGACCGCGCGCGCCGAACTGCGGGAAACCTCGGCTTCTGCCGAGTTGCCCCCGCCCAGCACCGCAATACGAATAGGCTTGGTTGGGTTCACGGTAGGTTCTCGATCGTCAGGTCGATGGGCGCATCTGGGCAGTCAATGGCGAAGATAGTACAGAAAAACTGATATTCCGCGCGCACGGCGTGCTGAATATTTTTCGCCTGACGGAAGCCGTGGCCTTCGCCAGGAAATTCAATATAGGCGACCGGCAGATCTTTCTTGCGGAGGGCTGCAACCATGGCCTGGGCCTGGTTGGGCGGCACCACCGCGTCATCGGCGCCCTGAAAAAAGATGACAGGGCACGCCAGGGAGTCCACAGAATTTATCGGTGAACGCGCGTCCCACTCGGTTTTTGGTACCAGTCCATCGACGTATCTGGCTTCAAACTTGTGGGTGTCGCTGGCGAGGGCGTTGAGGTCGCCAATGCCATAGTGGGAAGCGCCAGCCGCGAAAACGTCGCCGAACGTGAGTGCGGCGAGTGTGGTGTAGCCGCCGGCACTGCCACCCTTGATGGCCATGCGTTTGGGATCGACACGTCCGGCAGCCGCCAGTTGGGTGGCAACGTCTTCGCAGTCTGCAACGTCAGCAATCCCCCATTGATCGCGTAGTCTTTCCCGGTAGGCGCGCCCAAAGCCAGTGCTGCCGGCGTAGTTCACGTCGGCAACGGCCCAACCACGAGACGTGTAGTACTGAATGCGCAGATTCAGTGCAGGGCTACAGGCTGAGGTAGGACCGCCGTGGCTAAGTACCAGAAGGGGCGGTCGCTGCGTTGTCTGGTCGGTGTTGGCGGCCTGCTCTGAATCGTTCGCCAGATTAAGTGGGGGATAGAACCAGGCGTAGGTTGTTTCGCCGTTACGATTCTTGATGCTCAGGGCTTCTGGGGCCGATACCGCAGCCAAGTTGAGTTCCCCTGCCTGACGCAACTCGCGGCCGGTTATCGAGCCTGTCGCTGCCGCGAGATCAACACCGAGTAAACACGCAAAGCCATCGGTTTTCTCGGCGATACACCATAGCCTGTCGTTGTGCACGCACAATGCTGAGTAACCCGCGTACGCGTCGTTCAGCACTTCAGGCTCGCCAGTTGCGCCGGGCGCAAGCAGACACAGACTACTGCCGGAGTGATGCTGGCGCACACACACCACCGATTCATCAGCCAGCACAAGCCATTCGCGTTGGCCAAACACCCAGGCGGGGGAGGCATATTCGGCCTTGTCTGCGTGCAGGCTGGTTGTCGCATCGGCCTGGGTTGTGTACAGATTCCAAAAGCCATTGTTATCAGCAATGAAGCCCAGACGTTCTGCGTGCGTTGGGTACCAATTGGGTTGGGTGACGGAGGTGTTGTTGCCGCCTGCCACGCGCACGGTTGCACCAGTCGAAAGCGTAGTGCGCAATAACTCGGTTTCATCCCAGGGCATGTTCGGATGATCCCAGACAATAAAGGCGAGTTCGGACCCATCGGGTGAGATGCGAGGGGCGGCATAAAAGTCGTGACCTTCATGCACGACGCTGAACGAGTTATCCGCAGAGGTTGCTGTCAGCGACAGTTGAGTGAGCAAGTTCTGTGGTTCGTGTGCATGCTCACTATGTTGTTCGCAGACCATGATTAAGGTTTGCTCGTCAGGCGTAACTGCAAAGTCAGCGAACCGGGTATCTGCGTCTGAGTTGGTGAGAGCAGCCGGCGGACCGGGTTCGATGGATTTTTCGCCCTGCGCAAGCGCAACCCGATAGATGTTCTGGTCTGCAAAGTTGACAAAAATAACCTGGGTCGGGGTGGCAATAAACGAGCCGCCGCCGTACTCGTGCACACGGCTGCGCACGTTAAGCGGGGCGGGGGTCAGTTCGACAGGGGTCGCGTCGGGTTGTGTTGGGTCGAGCATAAGCAGCGTGCTGCGACCGGCTTCTTCGGGCCGGCTTTCAAGTAGGAACAACATGCCTGCAGCCACTTGCAGATCAGCAAACCCCTTCACTCCGCGGGTCAGAGCCTGGGCGTCGAGAGGCGACTTCCAGCTACCAAAGGTTTTAGTCCCAAAGGGTTCGGTCATTGTGTTTTCTCGGTTGCGGCAAATGGATCAAGTGCATTTGCCGGGAGCATCGTGGCTCGATTGTCGATGCAGGCCCAGCGTTCATGGTCGCGCCAGGCACCAGCGATAAACAAAAAGGCGGGCGCAATGCCTTCAAACTGAAACCCGCAGCGTTTTACCAAAGCCGTAGAGCGTACATTGTCGGGTTGAATGTTTGCTTCCAGACGGTGCAAATTCATCGTCGAAAACGCATAGTTTTTTACCAGCTCGAGGCCTTCAGCCATGTAGCCCTGGCCTAGATAGGGCGCGCCGACGTAGTAGCCAAGAGATGCGTTTAGAAAGGAACCGCGCACTACGTTGTTTAGATTGATCACACCTACAATGGCATCGTCTGAGTAGCGGGCGAGTACAAAGCCTTCATGGTCGCTGCTGGCAGTACGGGCTAAATACTGGCTGTAGCCCTGAGAATTTGTGGGTGGGCTGATCCAGGGTTCGTGCAGATGCTTGCTCTCGCGCATGAGTTCAACAAACTCGCGGCGATCTGACTCACGCACGTGGCGCAGGTAGACACGGGCGCGCTCAGTCATCGTTGGCCGACTCCTGGCTGCGGCGCTCAAGGTTAAAAATCTCCCACAGGCTGGGTGGAATCATTGCGAGACCCAACATCAGATAGTGTAATCCCTGGGTCTGGTAATTCTCGGTAAAAGGTATCAAGCCGTGCAGGGTGAAACCCTCTGCCGACCAGTTGAGCAAGCCAAAAGTGAACAGTGCAAAACCACTCGCCAGCAACAGAAACCTAACGAAAAAGCGCATCAGGCTGCCTGCTGTCCGGACGCCGGGACAACAATATAGGTCGCGCCGCGATAGTCGAGCCAGGCCCTTGAGAACTCGACTAAATCGTAGCTTCTCGGAACGGAGCTGGCGTCTGGTGCCGCCGGATCGTTGCACAGCACATGGGTACCTGTGGTGCCCCGTACCAACACCAGATGGCCGGCGGTCTCGGCGAGTGGTGCGCCCTGTAGCTGTTGCTTACCGAATCTGATGCTAGCAACAAACGGTGCTTTCGCGGCTGCAAGCGCCTGCCAGTTGCTGATCAACTCAACTGCGCCCACGAAGCCCCGACGACTGGCTTGCATGATGTTGAGGGGCCAAACGCCGTACAACTTTGAAGTGGGTTCCAGGCACTGATCGATAAATGCAGGGTGATAAGCGGCGCCGTGGTGGCGCATGAGCATGGCCAGCGAGGTCGGTGAACAGGTGCGTGCGCGCTGGTGGCTCGGCTGGACCATCTGCGAAATGCCCGGCACAGAGACCTCAGGTCGTAGCACCAGGTTGGATAACGCGGCGGCTGCTGAATCTGTCTGGGGGGAGTGTTGTGGGCGTCGCGAGATAACCAGCAGATAGTCAACTGGCGGGCTTTCTGCTACCAGCTCCACCACCAGCTGCACCTGGGACAATGGTTGTTGAATACAAAATACGTCGAGCTGGGTTGTGATGGCGGCGCTCGCAGTGTCGCCCGGAAGTGCTTCGAAGAGTGCGTGGGTTTGATCGGTGGGCATTCGCGGGTCGGTGTTGATGGGCGTAAGTGGCCATACATTGCTGGCCTGGTCGCCGGTCTGTACCAGGTGGCAGCGCACGGCATAGTGCTGGCGGGTTAAAAGCGCCAAACTGGGTAGCACCAGTTCGCCGGGTTGCAGATTTTCGAGGGCGATTGCTGTCCGCCAACAGTCACTCCCCGGGCGCTGTTGCCAGTTAATCGTACCCGTAATAGGTAGCGGGTAGCACGCAGCAGCCTGACCCGCCGCAAAGCGCAGGGTGTGCTGCGCATCTGTGGCCGGGGCCGTTAAACTCCTGGCCTGCGAGTTGGATGACGGGGTTGAAATGTCTGGAGTAGCGCTGATGCCTGCCTACCTGTTGCTGATGTCGACCGATCATTGCGCACTGTGTGACGAGGCGATGTCGATGTTAATCAGTATGCCAGAACTGGCCGGTATGGAGTTGCGGGTAATTGATGTTGCGACAGACGACGCGCTGCTTGAGCAGTTTGGCGAGCGCGTGCCTGTGTTGCAATTCTGGCAGGCAGAGCGCGAGCGACTGCAGTTCGATTGGCCATTCAGTGAGGAGCAAATTCGCAGCGCCATCAAAGACCTGGTTAACGAGCTGTAGCGCCGGGAACTTGCAGTATCGAGTCGTTTAGCGAACGGTTTTTTCGTGCGGTAGCAGCAGGGGTAGCGGGTCATTCATGCGCTTGCTGTAGAGATGATTGAAGGCCAGCACACTCTTTACATAGCCGCGTGTTTCGCGAAAGGGAATAGTCTCAATCCAGACTTCCATGGGCATGCCGGAGCGATCCTTAATCCAGCGATCGACCCGGTGTTCACCAGCGTTATAGGCAGCAAACGCCAGCGGCCGCTGTTGATCATAGCGGGTCATTAACCAGGCGAGGTACTCGCTGGCAATGCGAATGTTGATTCCTGGTTCGTACAGATCAAGGGTTGTGGGTTGGCGAAGACCCGCCTTCTTGGCGGTCCGTTTTGCAGTGCTCGGTAATAATTGCATTAGGCCACGGGCATCAGCGCTCGAGCGCGCACGCTGTTGAAAGGCGCTCTCCTGGCGGGTCACTGCGAGCAGGGTGCTTGGGTGTAAGTTGGTTGCGTGACTGGCGCGGCCATACAGGCTGTCATGGATCTGCGGAAACCGCAGATCCAGATCGTTGTGCAATGAGGCGGCGTTGGCCGCAATAATCGCCTGGTCGTGCCAGCCGTTGCTGTGGGCAACCTGCGCGGCCGCCGTTTTTTCTGCGCCGTCGAGGAGTGCGAAACTGTGCCGCCATTCCCTGCGGGCGTTGAGCAGGTCGTCGACGGCGTAAAGTTCCAGAGCTCTGTCGATACCTGGTAGCGCTCGAACACGTTTGAGTGTGGCCGGGGAGATTGCTGAGGGCTCGTGATGGAGCTGTGTCTCAGTACCCAGTTGATGAGCTGCCAGAAACCCGTAGTAATTGCGCTCGCCGGCCAGCGTGCTCAGGTCTTTGCCGGCACTGCGGTCCAGCCAGTAGCGCCACTCTGAACGGTTTCGGGTGTCCGCTTCGAGCGCTGTAATCCAGTGCCGAGCCTCTTCCCAGTTTTCGAGGCGAACCGCTTCGCGAGCCACGAACTCGGCGGCACTGCTGCTCACCTGGGTGGGCCGCTCTTCCGGTGCCGGCCAGGAGTTTGCGCGGGCACTCGCAATGAGCAAGCGAGAGTCGATCGCCGTGCGTTCTGCGTCGCTAAAGCTGTGGCTTTTGCGTACTTGCTGCCACGCGCGTTGCGCGCCCTCCGGGTCTTTGCGCGCAAGCCGTTGCAGGCCCACACGGAGTATGGCTCTGTTTTCTGCAGTGTCATCGCTGTGCGCGCTGGGGTTAAAACGGGTTTGTGGTTGTACGTGTGCCTGATACAGGGCCGCCGCGTCTTTTTGCATCTGCGGTGACTGTATTTTTTTGCGCAGGTAGCGGGCAAGGGAGACCTGGTTTTTTTCCAGGGCGAGTTTCATTCGTGTCCAAATAAGCTGGTCGGTGAGATAGCCAGCGCCGATCCAGGCCTTAAATAACGGATCACAAACCTTGGGTTGGGATTTACCGCTCAGCCACAAGGGTTCAACCTGGTCCAGAGCTGCCTTGCGTTGCCCGGAGCGATACAGCGAGCGCAGGTGATAGCAACGCCGCGTTGCAGATTTGCTGGGTTGGTAATTAGCGAGGTAGTCGCTCCAGCGGCCTTGGCCTGGCAGCTTTAATAACCAGCGATCACGCAGCCGTTGGGCAAACGGAAAGTTGCTGTAGCGAGTGGTGAAGGCGTCGACCTGCGCGACCGAGAGCTGCGCCACTTTGCGATTTAGATAATGGTATTCGAGATAGGGCGCGAGCAAATAATTGGCGAGTTCCCGTTGCCGGCGTTGGAACGAGCTTATGTGACCTTTTTGCAAGTCTTCCAGGGCCAACTGATACTCGCGTCGATCCGCAAGCCGTGCCTGGGTGTCGAGGGCTGCACCCTGAGCATTGAGGGTGTTGGTGAGCACACTGATTGCGTAAGCCGGGCGAGCGTTGTCCGCGGCCAGGCTGCTACCGGCCAGGGCAGCAACCAGCAGCAGTGCTAACCCCACTCTGCCAGCAGCACGCCCCGGCGAATTTGGGCGGGTTTGCGAACTGAATTGAATGTCTGTTGCGTACTGCATGTGCAACTCTCTTGAACTCGCTAAAACGGTTGTTTAGTTCCCTGCCAAGCGAACTGGCGGAAGCTCTCTGACTATAGACAACTCGAATGGAAAAAATGTGCGCTAGTGGTTAAGACGTGGTCTGACTGGTCTGATTAAATTGGCAGCTTAACTGTCGGTTTCACCCACTCGCACGGCAAGCACATCACAGGTTGCCCCGTGCAATACGCCGTTCGCCGTAGAGCCCAGCAGCAACGCCAGACCATGGCGGCCGTGGCTGCCTACCACAATGAGATCGGCGTCGAGCTCATCGGCCAGGCGGTGAATCTCGCTGTCTGGGCGGCCGAATATGAGATGACTGTGGTCAGCGGGCAAGCCGTAGCGCTCGGCAAACTCGCCCAGGTGACGCTTCGCCTGGTCGTGAATCTGGTCCTGCACCGACGAGATGTCCATTGGAATATCGCCCCCGTAGGCGAGGCTTAGCGGTTCGATCACGTGCACGACATGCAATGCGGCTGAATCGTTCTGTGCCAGTGCGCCGGCACGTTCGGCAACCAGTGCTGACTCGTCTGTGAGATCAACGGCAAGCAATATTCGCTGGTACTGGGGCATGGTGGCCTGATGGTCCGTCTGGGTTAGGCTGAGAGTACAACAGCTATCACCGGAGGAGCTATGACCTGGCTGATTATTATCGCGATTCTGGCCGCTGCCTTTGCGCCGGTGGCCTACATGATGCCTTCTAAACGCGATAAGGACCTCAGCAAGCTGCGCATGATCGCTCGCCAGGAGGGCCTGGAGGTGGACGTGACACGGCTGCCCAAGCTTGCTGCGGAACCCCACGAACGCGTGAGTGCGGGTGGTGTTGCACGCGAGGCGACGACGGAGTGTGTGTCCTACGGTATTCGACTGCCGAAGAGCGACGGCCCGGCTGCATGGTACCGACTACTTCATGCCCAGGACACCCAATGGCCGGTCCAGAGCGGCAGTACATGGCAACTTGACGATGGCTTTACCGCTGCAAGTGCCGACCAGCCACGGGTGGGTGATGACTATTGGGACATTCTTGACGCGCTTGAACCCCTGTTACCCCAGGATCGACTTGGGCTGGCCATCAACGACGACTTTGCCCTGTTTTACTGGCGCGAACGGCTAACCGGTGAGGGTGCCGAAGCTGCGGAAGTGGTGGCAAACATCCGTAAGGTACTCAATAAAATTGCCAAACATCACCAAGAAGCTTTCCCGTCTCCGACGCCTCCAGGGGCCCCGGAATCGCTGGACTAATTGGCGACTGCCCCCCTATGCGCAACGCCTGGAATGTCGCAGATTTGTCCCTCGTACCTTGACATGCGTTAAAAGCTCCCCGTATAAACGGCGCCTCTCATACACCCACAGTGAGCTTACTGCCTATGGCACGGTCCCTGGTTATCGTGGAATCACCCGCAAAAGCCAAGACAATCAACAAGTATCTGGGGCGCGATTTTGTCGTGCGCTCCAGCATTGGTCACGTCCGCGATTTGATTGGGGCGCCTGCCTCCAGCCATAAGGATCGGGCCAAAGAAGCGGCCAAAACCCGCGCGATGACGCCTGCGAAGAAAGCGGCGTATAAAAAGAAGCGCGATCGCACCCAACTGATCCGACGCATGGGCGTTAACCCGGACAAGAATTGGGTGGCTAACTACGGGATCGTCTCCGGCAAAGAGAAAACCGTCGAAGAATTGCGCAAGTTGGCCAAGAACGCTGACGAAATTTTTCTGGCGACTGACCTCGACCGCGAAGGCGAGGCGATTGCCTGGCACCTGCAAGAGCTCATTGGTGGGGATCAAAGCCGTTTCAAACGCGTGGTTTTCAACGAGATCACCCGCAAGGCGATTCAGGCCGCGTTTGCTGAGCCGTCGGTTGTTGATCAGGACATGGTGAATGCACAGCAAGCGCGCCGCTTCCTTGATCGGGTAGTGGGTTATCAGCTTTCACCACTCCTTTGGGCCAAGGTGGCCCGGGGATTGTCAGCAGGACGCGTACAGTCGGTGGCGACGCGGCTCATTGTCGAGCGCGAGCGCGAAATTCGCGCCTTTGAACCCGAAGAATACTGGGAGGCGTTTGCCGAACTGCGGCGTAAAGACGAAACCGATAACCATCGGTTCCAGGTCGTCAAAGACAACGGCGAAGCCTATCGACCCGGTTCGCAGGAAGCGTCTGACGCGGCTCTTGCCAAACTGGAGGCGGCCCACTTTGAGGTGAGTAACCGGGAAGATCGGCCAACCAGCACCAAGCCCGGTGCACCGTTTATTACCTCGACGCTGCAACAGGCAGCCAGCACGCGGCTAAGCTTCAGCGTGAAGAAGACCATGACGATGGCGCAGCGACTCTACGAGGCGGGCTACATCACGTATATGCGAACCGACAGTACTAACCTGTCCACCGAGGCGGTGGCCGCTTGCCGTGACCATATTCTCGACAAGTACGGCAAAGACTATTTGCCCGATGACCCGATCATTTACACCAGCAAGGGCGACGCGCAAGAGGCTCACGAAGCGATCCGACCTTCGAACGTGGGTACGGTTGCAGACATGGTGACGGGCGTAGATCCAGACGCCGTGCGCCTGTATGAGCTGATCTGGCGACAGTTTGTGGCTTGTCAGATGCCCCGCGCCCGGTACCTGAGTTCAAACGTGCAAGTGCAGGCTGCTGGCTTCGAGTTGCGCATTCGTGGCCGCATTCTGCAATTTGATGGTTTTACGCGCGTCCAGCCGCCGACCTCCAAGCGGGAAGAAGATCGGCCACTGCCCGATTTGCAGGTGGGTGAAGTGCTGAGCATGCAAGAGCTCGAAGGTATTCAACATTTCACCAAGCCGCCACCGCGCTTTGGTGAGGCCAGCCTGGTGAAAGAACTTGAGAAACGCGGCATTGGCCGACCGTCCACCTACGCTGCGATTATTTCAACCATTCAAGACCGGGGTTATGTCACGTTAACCAACCGGCGCTTCTACGCCGAGCGAGTAGGCGAGTTGGTTACGGAGCGGTTGGTCGAAAACTTCAATGACCTGCTCGACTATGGGTTTACGGCGCGCATGGAAGAGCAGCTTGATCAGGTTGCCCAGGGCGACGCTGACTGGAAAAACGTGCTCGATACGTTCTACGACGGGTTCTCGGATCGGTTGGTAGCGGCAGCGGACCCGGAATCAGGCATGCGGCCGAATGAGCCCACGGATACCGATATTGAATGCCCCAAGTGCCAGCGCCATATGCAGATCAGAACGGCCAGCACGGGTGTGTTCCTGGGTTGCTCGGGCTATGCATTGAAACCGAAAGAACGCTGTACTCAAACGCTTAATCTTATTCCTGGCGAGGAAGCAGTAGACGTCGACAAAGACGACGAAGGGGAAGCCAAGCTGTTGCGCAACAAGCGCAAGTGCCCCACCTGCAAAACACCTATGGACAGCTATTTGATTGATGAAGCGCGCAAGGTACACGTGTGCGGCAACAATCCGGACTGTGCGGGCTTTGAAATTGAACCAGGTACGTTCCGCATTAAGGGTTATGACGGTCCGTTACTTGAGTGCGATAAGTGCGGCGCTGAGATGCAACTAAAGTCGGGTCGCTTTGGCAAATATTTCGGCTGCATGGCCGAAGACTGCAAGAATACTCGCAAGCTGCTGCGCAGCGGCGAACCCGCGCCGCCAAAGGCCGATCCGGTACCCATGCCTGAACTGGCTTGTGTGAAGGTCGAGGACCATTACATTTTGCGCGACGGGGCTGCCGGTATTTTTCTGGCGGCCAGTCAGTTTCCCAAGCATCGTGAAACTCGCGCACCACTGGTGAGCGAGATTATTCCGCACGCCAATGAGCTTGACCCGAAGTTTGCTTATCTGCTGGAAGCGCCAGTGGCTGATCCGGATGGTCTGCCGGCAGTGATTAAGTACTCACGCAAGGAAAAAGAGCAGTACGTGGCCAGCGAAAAAGATGGCAAGGCCACCGGCTGGCGTGCGCACTATGTGGACGGCAAGTGGGTAGAGCAGGCTGCCCCGCCGAAGAAGAAAAAAGCACCCGCCAAGAAGAAAGCGGCAGCAAAGAAAAAGCCAGCCAAGAAGAAAGCGGCGGCCAAGAAGCGGACGGTGGTGAAGAAGTCAGGGTCGGAGGACGCCAAGAGCGCTTGACCGAAAGCGCTAAAGCCGGAGCGCCTGATCAAGAGCCCCTCATTAGTTCCTCGTTAGTTCCTCGTTAGTTCCTCGTTAGTTCTTCATTAGTTCTTCATTGGGAAGGGGGGGTTAGTGCCGGCGCAATACGCCCACGCTCAAACCCTCGATGGCAAACTCCTGCTCACGCAGGTCGACCACAATAGGCTCATAGTCGTCGTTTTCGGGCAGCAGGCTGAGTTGATGCTTGGCGCGACCGCGTTGCAGGCGCTTAACCGTCACGTCATCGTCAATTCTGGCCACGATAATTTGCCCGTTGCTGGCTTCGGTGGTGCGATGCACCGCAAGCAGATCCTGGTCTAGAATGCCCACGTTGCGCATGCTGTCACCGCGCACGCGCAGCAGATAGTCAGCCCGGGGTTGAAAAAACTCCGGCGGCACCGCGCAATGATCTTCGACGTGCTCCGCGGCGAGGATGGGTTCGCCCGCGGCGACCTGGCCAACAATAGGCAACCCGGCCTCTTCAGGCAGGCGGATACCACGGCTGGTGCCGGGAATGATCTCGATGGCGCCTTTGCGCGCGAGGGCCTTGAGATGCTCCTCGGCGGCGTTGGCTGACTTGAAACCAAGCTCTTGAGCGATGTCTGCGCGGGTGGGAGGGTAACCGGTAGCAGAGATATGTTTTCTAATTAGATCAAGAACTTGCGACTGCCTCGTGGTAAGCTTTTGCACGTTTGTTAGACCTCTTTGTTAGGGCTCTTTGGTAGACGTTTCTTTATAAGACGTCTCTTTATAAGACGTCTCTT
>CAZSYU010000091.1:0-15970 GCA_964611345.1 uncultured Pseudomonadales bacterium | reverse complement strand
CAATGGCCCTGCAGTTGCTCGAACAAGCTAACACGGCACAGCGTGCCGGCACGCTCGCACCCAGAGCCTATCTTGATGAGAGCAATCAAATTCTGAAACGCCTGCTCATTCACGTACGTCATAATCCAGTGGCAGTCAGTAGCAGCGGCACCGACTGGCTGCGCGAACTGGATCGACTGCTGGGTGGCAATCAGTTCAGTAGTGGCCCAGGGCAGGTTCTGGGTACGCAACGCTATGCGCGCGATGTGCCCGGTGATTTTGCCCAGTTGCACAGGCTGCTAACAACTTTGGTGAAGCGCTTGCGCGATGCTCCGCAGGATGAGGCGTTATGATCGAACTCGTCTGGCCGTGGCTACTGGCCCTGCTGCCCTTGCCCATTGCAATTCGTTTGTGGTTAAAGCCGCAGGACGCCGATCAGGCGCCGCTGCTGGTACCGCAAGTGGATGCGTTTAGTTTTGGTCAGGCGCGCCTACAGGCAGAGCGCGGTCCCAAATGGCCGCTGTGGTTGCTGAGCGCCTGCTGGCTGGCACTGGTGCTCGCCGCAACCCGACCACAGTGGACGGGTGATCCCGTCAGTCTGCCTACCTCTGGTCGCGATCTCATGCTCGCCGTCGATATCTCTGGCAGCATGAGTGTCGAAGATATGCAGCTAGGCAACGAAAACGTTGACCGACTGTCTGTTGTAAAGGCGGTTATCAGTGATTTTGTTGAGCGTCGCGCTGGCGACCGGGTTGGGCTAATACTGTTTGGCACCAACGCGTACCTGCAAGCTCCGCTCACCTTTGATCTCGCGAGTGTCAATACGTTGCTCACCCAGGCCCCCGTTGGCATTGCTGGCGGTAAAACAGCCATCGGTGATGCCATTGGTCTGGCCGTAAAACGCCTGCGTTCACGTCCAGAGGGTGATCGGGTAATGATTTTGCTGACCGACGGGGCAAACAACGTCGGCGCTGTGGCACCACTGAAGGCCGCTGAACTGGCAAACGCAGCAAAGGTGCGCATTCACACCGTGGGGGTGGGTGCGGATGAACTCGCGGTAGACAGTCTGTTGGGCATATTTGGCCAGCGTATGGTGAACCCGTCCGCCGATCTCGATGAAGAAACGCTCCAGAGCATTTCCAACCAGACCGGCGGTCGCTACTTTCGAGCCCGCAACACACAAGAACTTGCTGGCATTTATGATGCGATAGATGAACTGGAACCCGTGGAGCAGGATGCCGAGGTGTTTCGCCCCCGCAAGCAGTTGTTCTATTACCCGTTGGCGGCCGCACTGCTTGGCGTGTTTGCACTGATTCTCTTGAGCAGCAGAAAGCCGGTGGCAACGACATGATGGCGGCACTGGCAGATCTGCACTTCGTGCGTCCGCTGTGGCTCTTAATGCTGCTGCCATGTGGTTGGCTGTTGTACCGGTTTGCGCTGTATCAAAAAAGCAGCTCTGGTTGGTCCAGTGCGATAGATGCCGATCTGCTGGCAGTGCAGCTTGCTCCAGGCACCCAAACCAAACGCCGCGGCGTTACTACCCTGCTTGGCGCGGGCTTATTGCTGGGTGTCATCGCACTCGCCGGTCCAGCCTGGGAGCGCTTGCCGCAGCCAGTGGAACAGCGGCAGGATGCGCTGGTTATTGTGCTCGACCTGTCACTGTCGATGTACGCACAAGACCTCTCGCCGTCACGCCTGGTTCGCGCGCGCCAGAAAATCACGGATATTCTGCGCGAACGCCAGGAGGGCTTTACCGCAATGGTGGCCTACGCTGGCGATGCACACGCCGTCGCTCCTCTCACTGACGACACCGGTACCATCGAGAACCTTGTGGCTGCGCTAAGCCCCTCAATGATGCCAGCGCTTGGCAGCAACGTTGGCCTGGGCATTGAGTCGGCACTGGAACTGCTCGCTAATGCTGCAGTTCCCGACGCCCGCATCCTGTTGCTAACAGATGGAATCGACAACATTGGCGACATCACCCAGCACGCCAACCCGCGCATGCCGATCTCGATTATTGGCGTTGGCACCCCTGCAGGTGCCGCGATACCGCTCGACTTCGTGAATCAACCCGGACGTATACTGCGCGACGAGGAAGGCGATGCTATTCAGGCCAAACTGGACAACGAACGCCTGGCCAACATTGCGGAACTTTGTCACGGGTTCTACTCCGACCTCACACTCGATATGCAAGACATTAGCGTGACTATGCCGCCACTCGATTTGGCCACAGACGCCGTACTGTCTGATCGGCGCTTTGACGCCTGGGCCGACATTGGCCCTTGGCTCGTGTTACTGCTGTTACCCCTGCTGTTACTCGCCTTTCGGCGCGGCGCTCTCGCGGTTATCGTCATTGGCATGGCCGTGCCGGATGCCCAGGCCGGCGTTTGGGATGATCTGTGGCAACGCAAAGATCAACAGGCGCACGAAGCGCTCAACCACGGAGCGCCTGAAGCTGCTGCCGTGCTATTTGAAGATAAAGAGTGGAAAGCTGCTGCCCAATACCGTGCCGGCCAATTTGACAAATCGACAGATCACTACGCAGGCGCCGTGACTAACTCCAAAAGTGCAACTCCAACTCGAGACCTCTATAACCTCGCGAACTCTCTGGTACAAACCGGCCAGCTCGAGGAAGCCATAAAGGCCTACGACCGTGTGCTCGAGCGTGACCCTGAACACGAAGATGCCGCTTTCAACAAAGCACTGGTCGAACAGGCCCAGCAAGATCAGCAAGGCGAGTCTTCCGACGAGGACAATCAGGAATCCCAGGAAAACTCTGAGCAGGATTCTGAACAGGACCGCGAGCAACAGTCGCAAAGCGACGGCTCCGACGAGCAACAGCAGGACGACTCCCAAGAACAGAGCGAATCCGACCAACAAGAGGGCGAAGAATCGGAGCAAAGCGAACAACAGCAGCAGCAATCGCCCACCGATGGCGAAGAGCAGGAGCAGGAACAGCTCGCGCAAGAAGCTACCGAAGAACAGCAAGCTGCCATGGAGCAATGGCTACGCAGGGTACCCGACGAACCCGGCGGGCTACTCCGGCGCAAGTTTAAATACGAAACTGATCAACGACGGCGGGAAGGTAACTATCAACCCAAAGCGAAGAAAATCTGGTGACGGGCTTGGCCACAACACATAAACCAGCCAAACGCTCACCCCGGCATTTCAGCGTTGTCGCAAGCATAACCGCCGTATTGGTTGCGCTGCTGGCAAACCCTGCGCTTGCGGAACTTACCGCGCGCTTGAGCGCCAGCAAAATTGATGAGACCCAAACCCTTGAACTCATCATCCGCACTGAGTCACGCGACGTTCAGGGCATGCCTGATCTCGAGCCGATTAACTCGGACTTTGAGGTCTTAACTACCCGCACCAGCAGTCAGTATCGGGCGATCAATGGCAATGTGCAGAGCTGGACCGAATGGATAATCGCTCTCCGTCCGCTGCGCACCGGTACACTGCGCATACCACCACTTAGCTACCGCAACGAGACCACCAAAGCACTCAGTCTCCGGGTGGTGCCCCTCGACCCGGCACTCAAGGCACAAATGAGCAATCGGGTCTTCTTTGAGACCACGGTTGAACCAGAGAACCCCTACGTCCAGGCCCAGGTTGTCTACACCAGACGGCTGCTGTACGCAGATGGCACGCAAATTTACGGCGAAATGCCCGATACCCCAATCATTGAAAACGCCGTGGTAGTGGTACTGGGCAACGCCACCTCTTCTACCGTCGAACGCAACGGCATACGTTACGGCATGATCGAGCAACGCTACGCCATCTTCCCGGAACGTTCGGGTACTCTCAAAATACCTGGAGCAGTGGTGTCGGGCAGTGTGCGCATACGCATAAACAATCGCCTGCGGCGCAACGGTGCCCGGGTCATCGCCGAGCCGGTCACACTGAGCGTCCGACCTATTCCCGAGAGCTACCCCAAAGATGTGCCCTGGCTACCTGCAAGCGATGTCACCCTGCTTGAGGCCTGGGACAATGATCCGCCAACCTTCAAACGGGGTGAGTCGGTACGCCAAACTCTGATCGTCCGTGCCGATGCCGCTACCGGCTCGCTTATTCCGCCCATTGAGTACCGCATTCCAGAAAGCCATTTTCGCGCCTACCCGGAACAACCTGATATCGCCGATAATCGCGGGAGTAAAGGCGTGGTGGGTACACGCAGCCAAGCCTGGTCAATGATTCCAACCACAGATGGTGCGGTGACAATGCCCGCCGTCACTTTGACCTGGTTCAATACGACTACCGAGCGCATCGAAACCAGTGAGCTACCACAGCGTGCGTTGCGGGTGTTTGGGCCGGTCGGTGCGCCTTCAACAAGCGCAGCACAAACCACGACTCAAACTGACCCCGTAGCCGTCACTGCCAACGACGAACCTACTCGCATAGACATCTCCGAGCGGCGTGTGTTTAACCCCTGGATCAGCGCTTTACTTGTGTTGGCGCTTGGACTGGCGGGCTGGCTTCTTCGTCATCGCTTCAAAAGCTTCTCGACCAATCAGTTTGGACACAAACTGCGACCAGAGTTTTTGCGACTCCGAGCGGCTCGCGCAGAGCTCACCGAGATAATCGATGTCGGTTCTGCCCGCGACATTCGCAGCACCCTGAAAAATACTACGCAGCAATATACCAACGCTTGCAAACCAATAGATTCACAGGCGCTCGCGGCACTCTATGCGCTACTCGATACTGCAGCTTATGCCCCCGTAACCCGCGAACTCAACCGGCAAGAACTGCACGCGCTAGCAGCGCAGCTCTTCGCCGAGCACAAGCAAGACCGCGAAGAGCTGTCTTTGCCGGAACTCTACGGCTAACACGCTAACCGCTATTGGCCAGCGGCTAAACTTTTACTCACTAACTCGAAGACATTGGCGGATAGCTGATCAGTTGCCAGCACCTGCTCAAGCGCTGCGCGCATCTGCAGCTGGCGTTCGCGAGTGTAGCGCTGCCATTGGGTGAGTGGTCCTGTGAGGCGTGACGCTACCTGCGGGTTTGACGCATTTAAAGCAGCAATACGGTTAGCCAAAAACTCATAACCCGAGCCGTCAGCTGCGTGGAAATTCCTGTGATTGGCCATCGCAAACGCACCATACAGTGAGCGCACCTTGTTCGGATTGTTGCGCTCAAATGCAGCATGACTCTCCAGCGCCTCGACTCGAGCCAGAGCGCCCGGCAGTTGGCTGCCGGCCTGCAAACTGAGCCACGCATCCACCACCAGCGCCTCATGCTGCCACGCTGAATAAAAGTCGCTCAACAATCGATCGGTTAGCTCCTGCGAAAACCCAGGCACACCTAACACTACCGCCAGGGCTGCTCGCCGGTCGGTCAGGTTGTCAGCCAGTTCAAAATGTTCGGCGACGGTAGTTTCCGGCATCATTGAAGCTTCGCCGCTGGAGTTTGCCGACGCGGCTATGGCAATGCCCTCCAGTGCCCGATTCTTCAATGCACGGTGGGCAATGGAGTCGACATCAGGCGTAAAAGCGCTTTTGCGTTCAAGTGCATCGTACAGTGCCTGCCACTGCTCACTGAAAGTCGCCGCCAGGTGCCGCTCCAGTGTGTCGCGCGCGTCGAGTAGCTCGAGCACTTTGACCGGCCGTTCGCGCTCGAACAGATCCGCTTCGGTGGGCAGTTGTAACAACTTGGCCAGCAGCGCTTTTTGTTCAGCAGCAGCAGGGTCGGCAGCAGCGGCGATGGCCTGCTGCAGTAGCTGACCCAGCATCTCGCTTAGGTGTTCATCTACAGAGTCGGCAGAGCCATCTGCAAGTGCGAAAATCTGCTGCGCAAGCAGGGTCTGACAGGAGTCCCAGCGGGAAAAACCGTCGCTGTCATGTGCAACCAGGTGAGCAAGTTCAGCGTTGCTTCTATTTGTACTCATTACCACGGGTGCGGAAAAGCCCCGCAAAGCACTCACTACGGTGCCCTCAGGAACATCTTCAATTCGCACGCGGGTTACGGGCTCTTTCAGCTCTACCAGCAACCCATCCGGGCGCGAACTAAGTGTGGCACTGGAGGCCGCGCGCAATTCACTCGGTGCCAGTTCGACGCCGGACTGCGCAATAAGCCCAACGGTCAGTGGCAAGTGAAATGGAGTCTTGGTGTCCTGCCCGGGCGTTGCTGGACAAGACTGTTCGATCGTCAGGTCGAGGCCCCCGGCACTATAGATTTGCGCCACATGCACGCGCGGTGTGCCCGCCTGGCGATACCACTGGCGAAACTCAGCAAGCTCAAGCTCGTTCGCGTCTTCCATTGCACGAACAAAGTCTTCTGTGGTAACTGCCTGTCCGTCGTGGCGCGCAAAGTACAGATCGCTGCCCTTCCGAAACCCCTCGGCACCTAACAGGGTGCGCAACATGCGGACTACCTCGGCCCCTTTCTCGTACACCGTCGTCGTGTAGAAGTTACTGATCTCGATGAACGAATCGGGTCGGATCGAATGCGCCATAGGACCCGCATCTTCGGCAAACTGAACTGCCCGCAAGTGCGCAACATCTTCGATACGCTTAACGGTAGCCGCGTTCATATCGGCGGAGAACTCGGCATCCCGAAACACCGTGAAGCCTTCTTTTAAACTAAGCTGAAACCAGTCTCTACAGGTGACACGGTTGCCTGACCAATTATGAAAGTACTCATGAGCAACCACCGCCTCAACGCGCTGGTATCCGGCATCAGTCGCTGTATCGGGCGTCGCGAGCACACAGGACGTGTTGAAAATATTCAGCCCCTTGTTCTCCATCGCGCCCATATTGAAGTCTTCAACCGCGACAATCATGAAGATGTCCAGATCGTACTCGCGGCCATACACTGCCTCGTCCCAGCGCATAGAGCGCTTCAAGGCATCCATGGCGTAATCGCACTGGGCTATGTTGTGCGCCTCCGAAAAGATTTGCAGCGTGATCTCGCGCCCGGAACAGGTCGTGAAGTTGTCTTCCAGTAGAGCCAGATCACCGGCAACGAGAGCAAAGAGATAACTGGGCTTTGGGAATGGGTCGTGCCAGGTAACCGCGCGACGTCCAGAAGGCAACATCATGTCTTCAATTTTGTTGCCGTTCGATAACAACACAGGATAGGCCTGTGCATCTGCCTCGATGCGGGTGGTGAACACGCTCAACACATCGGGTTGATCGAGATAGTAGGTGATGTTCCGAAACCCCTCAGCCTCACACTGGGTGCAGTACATGGTTTTCGACTTGTACAAACCTTCGAGCGCGGTGTTTTTTTCGGGGCAAATCTCTGTTTCGATCTCAATGATGCACTGGTCAGGAATACCAACGAGGGTAAGAAACGCATCATCGACCTGATATTCATTGTTGCCCAGTTCGCGACCATCAATCGCAACTCGGGTCAGCGCCAATTCCTCACCGTGTAATCGCAGTTGCGCCGGCCCGTCGCTGGCACGTTCAACCACCAGGCGCGATTTAACCCGCGTCAGGTTGTCACGCAAGTCAAAGTCCAGATGCGTAGCAGTAATGGTGAACACCGGCGCAACATAGTCTTTGCGATAAATAACCTGATGCTCACGAGCATTTACAGATAACTTGGTAGACTCAGACACGGTTAACGCTTTCTCCTACTCAAAACAGATCGATTTGTTGTGTTGATTTTGCCACAGGCCCTCTCATGTTGGGGGCCTTGTCTTGGCTCAGGGTTACCACAACTTCATACCCTGTGTGCTCACGAACGTTAAACACGCCGGTATCAAACAACAAATATTGGCCCTTAATGCCGGTGAGCACGCCATTAATCTCGTCCCTCACCTTAAAATTTAATCGCTCAACCGGTGGCCATTGGCTAACAGGGTAGCGGAACTCATGAGTTGCTGTGTCTGCTGCCTCTTCTTCATCTGTCCTTGGAGCAACATCCACGTAGTCAATGCCCGGTCCCGGATCGGGCACCAGCGCCCGCGCCTGCCGCGCCGCTACATCAAGGTCGAGCAAATCGGCGTTACCACTCACTAACGCGCGCCATTGCGAACGATCACCAAACTCTTTGGCAAGCTGCACCTCAAGTTCACCAGCCGCTTTCCGGGTTGCCGCCCGCGCCAGCAAGCGACCCTGCAGCGCGCCTTGATCGCGCCAGCGACCGAATTGTTGTCCATCCCGGGTGATGCCCACCTTCAGCCCGGAGGAGTTGGCAAGGTACACAAGATGCGGCTGCATACAAAAACTCTCACCCCAGTCGGGATCACGACAGGTGCCCTTGTCGTAGTGACACCGGTGCGGCGCCATTACACACAAATCACAGCTCGCCAGACGTTTGAAGCATGGGTAACAGTGGCCCTGGGAATAACTCTTGCGCGTGCTATTGCCACAGGCCTGGCACCGGATCACGCCCGTATGCCGGAGCCGTACATGGCAGCCCAACATGGCAGAGAGTTCAACAGACAACTCTGGTTCAGATTCTGGGTCAGACAGGAAGTACCGCAACGGCTGCCCTGCCTCTATACGCAACCGACGCAGTAGCAGTGGACCCAGGACTTTAGTATCGGTCACGCGGCAGCACCCCATGCAGCACTAAACCCAACACAACGCCAGAGCCCATCCCGCCCCAGTGCGCCGCATTCGCAATATGCAGCCCGATAAATTCGGTGATGCCGGTAGAAAAAAGCAGCAGGAAAAACAACAGGCTCGCGATGAACTGCTTTGGTAGCGCAAACGCGGGATCATGAGGACGCAGCCAACCCAACACAATGAGTCCGCCAAGCAACGCAAAACCCACCCCCGAAAGCCCACCGAAGTAAACCTGCTGCGACCACCATAGCTGAACGACGTTGCTTATTGCAGCACTGAGCAGTGTGAACACCAGCATCCAGACTGTACCCAGTCGAATCTCGAGACGTTGCCCCAATAGGTAGACGATCGCGCCATTGAACGCGACGTGCATCAAGTCGAAATGCAAAAAGGCGGGCGTTACCAAGCGCCAGATTTCACCGCGCTGTAACACCACAAGCAGGGCCGAAAGCACCCCATCGCTCCCACCGCCCGCACCAGCGACTAGTGCTGGCCACTCAGCGGGATCAATGATGGCAAAAGCACGCAGCGGTAACGAGGTCCAACCACTGGCTTGCAGCGACCAGGGCAATAAGACAATCGAGATTGCGATGGCACTAAACACGACAGGAAACAGCCGTATTAACGTTCGTAAATCGACTCCCTGTGGGCTGGATTCATTGCTGTTCATAGGCCTCTTAACCGAAGTGATATACTGCCGGGCATAGCGTTTTCACTAACGCATCTCAACCCGTTCTCACAGTTCTCAGAATAGGCAAAACAACCATGCAGCCGGTCGACGCGGAAGTACTCAATCAGGTTCATCAGTGGCTCAAGGATGGCGAGCGTAGCTGGCTGGCTACGGTCGTGCAAACCTGGGGCTCCTCGCCGCGTCCCGCAGGCTCGCTGTTAGCGTGCAACGCAGCAGGTTCTATCAAGGGTTCGCTATCTGGCGGTTGCGTCGAAGACGATCTGCTCGAAAAGTTGCAGGCGGGCGAACTCGCAAGCGATGGACCCCAGTTCTTTGAATATGGCGTAACGGCTGAGGAGACAGAACGCCTCGGGCTCCCCTGCGGCGGCAACTTGCAAGTCATGGTGGAACCACTCCATGTTAATCCAGACACTCAGGCGCATTTCCAGACCATCGCCAACCACCTGGCCGAGCGCCGTTGCATCACACGTACCGTCAACCTGAGCGACGGCAGTTTCAGTGCCACGCCGGTTACTCGCTTTGAGGCATTGAAGTGGGATGAAACAACTCAACAACTGTGCCACACCTATGGGCCGCGCTACCAACTCTTCATCATTGGCGCAGGAATGGTCTCAAGCTATTTGGCAGAAATGGCACTCACCCTCGACTATGACGTGACCGTCTGTGATCCGCGTGAGCATCTGCTCAACGACTTTGCAGTGCCTGGGGTACGCAAAGTGTGCGACATGCCTGACGATGCCATTCGTGCCGGAGCGAGTGATGCCCAGTCTGCCATTGTCGCGCTCACCCACGACCCACGCATCGACGACATGGGACTTATGCAGGCACTTGAAACTGATGCCTTCTATATCGGTGCAATGGGTTCTTCCAGAACGTCTGCAGCTCGCCGGGAACGGCTGTTAATGCTCGACCTGACCCCAGAGTCGATCGATCGACTGCACGCCCCCATCGGGTTACCCATTGGTAGTAAAACACCGCCGGAAATAGCTGTCGCCGTTGTCGCGGAACTTATTGCCGTGCAAAAAAAGCTCGCGACACAACAGCCGTCAGCAGATGCTGCAGACAAAGCAACTGCAGCTCACCAGGCCGCCTGACAGGCCTGTGCCCCAGCGTCCCGCCAGGTCCTGCACGGGGGTGTTGCTCGCGGCAGGCAGTAGCCAGCGTTTTGGCAGCGACAAGCGGCTGCATCTGCTTGCCAACTCAGAACCTTTGGCCCTAACCACCCTAGGAGTGTGGGCAGACGCTCTAACTAACCAGTGGCTATCTGAACTCATTGTGGTAACTCGCGGCGACCCTGCACACCCCGACCCGCTCGATGCATTGGTTCTCGCCCACGCACAGGCCACGGGAATTACCATACGCGTTGTTAACGCACCCAAGGCAGAACTCGGCATGGGGCACTCGCTGGCCGCGGCAATCCCGCACACGCCACGGGGACCCATTATTGTTGGCCTCGCCGACATGCCGTACCTGCAAGGCGCAACCATTCAACAGATCGCGCGCGCGCTGCAACTGGCGGCTCCCAGCGCGATTGTCAGACCCAGCTACAAGGGTACGCCGGGGAACCCCGTGGGTTTTGGTGCTCAGTGGCACCAAACGCTGGGCACCAGTAGTGGCGACCAGGGGGCACGCACCTTCGTACAAGAGGCCGCACGTAACCGCCAGCTAACCGATCTACCCGTCACAGACGGCGGTATCTTGCGCGACATCGATACTCAGGCTGATCTAGTTGGGCAAACGATTTGACCCCGCCCCTGCAAGCCTGCACCCTCAGGGCATGGGGAATTCAATCCCCACCAATTTTGACGTATTACGGATGAAGTTCGCATGAGCGCGTTATTCCAGGACCGACGAACTAAAATTCTAAGCGAGCAGGATCACAGCAAAGAGCCGCTGCCCCAGAACCTCGACATATGGACTCGCATGCGCGACGAGGCGGCGCTTAAGGCCACGGAAGAACCCATCCTTGGCAGCTATTTCCACGCCACTATTCTCAATCATGCAAGTTTCAAAGCCGCCCTGAGCTTCCGCCTGGCGAGTAAGCTCGACACACCCATGCTACCCACCATGATGATCCGCGATGTCATCAATGAAGCCATCACCAGCGACCCCAGTCTGCTGGCTGCCGCAGAGATCGACGTTCTGGCCACCTACACTCGCGACCCGGCCTGTGCTGATCTGTCCACGCCTTTTCTGTATTTCAAAGGTTTTCACGCACTGCAGGCGCATCGGGTAGCCAACTGGCTCTGGCAACAGGGACGCACGGCTCTGGCCGCATTCTTTCAGAACCAGATCAGCGTAACGCTTGGGGTCGACATGCATCCGGCAGCAACCATTGGATCAGGCATTATGCTTGACCATGCCACGGGCATTGTGGTCGGTGAAACTGCGGTCATCGAGGATGACGTCTCAATCTTGCACTCCGTAACACTTGGAGGCAGCGGCAAGGTTAGTGGCGACCGGCATCCAAAAATTCGCCGCGGCGTGCTGCTGGGTGCCGGCAGTAAAGTCATTGGCAACATCGAGGTGGGCGCTGGTGCGAAGGTGGGCGCCGGGAGTGTTGTCCTAGAAGATGTACCGCCGCACGTTACCGTCGCCGGTGTACCGGCTGAGGTGGTTGGTCGGCCAAGCGGTGCATCACCCGCCTTTGATATGGATCATGCGCTGGATAACTCCAGCACAAAAGCCACTCCATATTCTTTACCCGAAGATCTCAAAATCCCAAAGTAGTCGGCTGCAGCTGCGTGACCAGCTCCCGCAACCGAACTATTTCCTGCTGATACAGCGCGTACCTGGCCTGCGTGGTTGCGCGCAGTGACTCAACTTCTTCTTCGTGTTGCCCTTGCAACTCCACGAGCTGTCTGCAATGCAGTGCCGATAGCTCCTCGATCATGACTCTCGGGTCGACTTGCGGATCGTCTATCCGTTCGTCTGTCTGTGCAAATTTGTCGTCCACATAGGGTGTTGTGTCCTGTCCACTGTCGATGTCTGACACGGACGGCACCCACGGCGTAAAGCCCAATCGATTGGCCGCGACCGCTGCGGCAAGGGCAGCGAGCGGGTTTTGGTCAGCGTCCAGCCCAAAGTCTTGCCCCACATCTTCAAAAGGGTCCCACAAATTATTCGCATGCCAGGGCACCGGACAGCCCCCTTGCCGGGCCGTTGGCACTGGCCCATTGCCAAAATCCGGGCCCGGACCCGCATTCTGGACAAGATAAGGAAAGGGCATGTTAAACGTCTTGTCTGGTCGGCCCTGATCGTCAAAGCGCATTAAAAAGAACACCAGTCCGACAATGTCCAGCTCGTGATTCAGCCGCACGTAGCAGGCTCGACCCGAGGCAGTGTTCGGCGGCGCACCAGGCAGTGCTGTTTGACGCTCAATGTGCCCAAGAAAATCCTGATACGTAAGTTCAGCTGCAACCTGCCTATCAACAAACAGGTACACAGCCTCGGAGAATTGCGTGCTTTCCATTAATATTCCGAACCAGTGTAAAAGTGCGCAGGTCACAGCCCCAGTAGCTGCTTGGCGCGGTATTACTCATAGTAAGACCCCTATCAGGGTCATACCGAGCAATGGCGCACGTTTTAAGCAGGCAGTAGAGACAATTATCGTGACAGACAACAAACCCGAACCCGGCCACGAGAGCGCTGTGAGATCGTTCCGCTGGATCTGGATCGCCTACGCGACCGCACTGATCGTAGCGCTAGTCACCTTGTGGCAGCCGTGGCTCGCCATCGGAGAATCGGTGCTCATGCGCGCACTGGTTACCGATGTGCTCGCCACCCTTGTCATCTTTGGTTTCAGTCTCGCGTTTGCCAACGCCAGCTTCTACGACGCCTACTGGAGTGTCGCCCCACCCTTTCTCGCTGGCTATTTCGTAGTGTCCCAGGACGCGCCTCTGGACGTGCGAACCATGCTCATTGTGGGTCTGGTTGTCGCATGGGCATTGCGCCTGACCCACAACTGGGCCCGTGGCTGGCAAGGTTTGCAACACGAAGACTGGCGCTACATAGACTTGCGCGCCAAAACCGGCAAAGCCTGGTGGCTGGTTAATCTGCTCGGCATTCATCTATTTCCAACGCTACTGGTATTCCTGGGCTGCATCGCATTGCAGGCGGCTCTGCAGCCTGGCACGCAATCATTGGGTGTGCTCGATGTACTGGCCAGCCTGGTAGGTTGGTCCGCACTGTGGCTGGAAGACACCGCCGACAATCAGCTCAGAGATTTTCGCATGCAGCAGCATAGCGAGGGTCGTGTGCTCGACACTGGTGTCTGGGCATGGTGTCGCCACCCAAACTACCTTGGCGAAATTGGCTTTTGGTTCGCGCTGTTTCTGTACGCATGGGCGGCACAAGGCAGCAGTGTCTTTAACCCTTACTTTGGCGCCATCTGGGGGCCGGTTAGCATGCTCGCCCTGTTTGTGGGAATCTCAATTCCAATGATCGACAAGCGGCTGGCCGCCCGCGAGGGGTTTACCCAACACATGCGCAATACCTATGCGCTACTACCTATTAGCCACCTGCGAAAAAACCGCGGGCAGAATACCGCGTCATGACCACGCCGCAAATACTCTGCACGGGCACCCTCGCCGTCGACCACATCGCTGCGGTGGCTGACGGGTTTGCCGCGGGCGATCTAAACGGCAAGCTGCATGCGCCACAGAAGCACTGGGGAGGTTGCGGCATGAACCTCGCTTACGGACTTGCTCGCGCTGGTAGCCACGCCTTGCCCTGGGTGTTTTATGGCGACGACTGTCCGGCCAACTATCTCAAACACATTCAGGCCCAGCATATCGATGAGCGCGTGTTGGTGCGTCAAGCCGGTGCCGACTGTGCCGCTGCCTACATCTTTACCCGTGACGATGGCAGCCAACTCACAGGCTTTTACCCGGGCTCGACGAAGTTCCGCCCACCCATAGGCGACCAGGAAAAGGCGATACGCGAGTGCGACACCTGGATCGCCGGGCCTGAAGACGACGCCACCTTGCTTAGTCGCCTGGCGTACATTCCCAGCGCCAGCGCCCTGTACTGGATGCCCGGTCAGTACGCCGAGGTAACCCGCAACAACGTACTCGAACCCATGCTTGCACGTCGCCCCAACCTCATAGTCAACGCCAAAGAGTGGCAGACATTGCTCACAACTTGTGGCGAACAACAGCTGCTCGCCACAGTCGCCGCAGTATTCATCACGCAAGGCGAACACGGGGTGAAGTTTCGGGCCCGGCCAGAAGACAGTTTTAGTCAGCGCCCTACCAGCTCCGCAGCCACCATCGATCCCACAGGGTGTGGCGATGCATTTTGCGCAACGCTCGTTGCCAACCTGAGCCAGGGTGCAAGTGTCGCCACCGCCATCGATCACGCGCAAGAAATCGCGGCGCTGTGCCTGTCACGGGCAGGCTCCCAAACCTACTAGTCGCCGAATTGGTCGATAAACTAGTGGATGAAGACTATGCACAGCTTTAACAATGAGTCTAGCCCGACTGACGTTCCATGGCGTATCCGGACGCTTAATCGAGTAGTACCGCAGGGCTTCGGACGCTTCCGCCTCGACAGTGCCCAGGCACTGGAAGCCGCCGCGCAACGCGCATGCAAAACCAGCGACGAGCTGTCACAAACCAGTCGCACAGCCCTTGTGGAACTTCTCCGCAGCTATCGGGCAAGTGCACAGCTGCATCCGGTTGGCGAGCTAATGACCGCCATCAATGTGCTAATGCATCTGCAAACCCAGCTCGCTGTTAACGCCGCGCACAAAACCAATACAACGATTAGCAAGCGTACTATCACAGCACCAGTCTTCATTACCGGATTACCAAGGACCGGTAGCACGCTGCTGCATAATTTGCTCGCGCTCGATCCACAGTTTCGTACCCCGCAAAGCTGGGCGGTTAACTACCCCACGCCACGCCCGGACAGTAGCACCAGCCAGCGTAAAAAAATCCGTAATACCCAGCGCCTGTTTGGGCTCATCGAGCTGTTGCACCCCGGTTTTCGCGCCATTCATGAGCTCGATGCCAACTTGCCGCAGGAATGCCTGGTGATCATGGCAAATGCCATGCGCAGCCATCTGTTCTTTTCTTCAACCTTTGTGCCTGACTATCAGGACTGGCTCGACGAACAACCGCAGGCCATAAGCTACGAGCACCATCTAAAAGTTCTGCAGCTGCTGCAAGACGATACACACGAACACCCTGCCAGGTGGGTCTTGAAGGCACCCTCACACATGTTCTCAATCGATGGATTACTCCAAACCTACCCCGATTGCAGAATCGTCTACACCCACAGAGCACCCGAGCAGGTGGTGGCCTCAATCGCCAGCCTGCAGTGGCATCTGTATCGAACCTTCAGCAATTTTACAGATACCGCCGAACTTGGCCGCCAGGTGAATCAGCGCTGGGGGCAGGCACAAGGCGCCTTTGAAGCACTCCTGCACGGCGACCAAAGCCTGCAGAACCGTACTAGCATTATCGACTACACGAGATTTGTACAAGATCCTGTCGCGACAATCCGCGAACTTTACGGCAAATTAGGTTTGCAACTGGCGGACTCAACGACACAAGCTATGCACGCTTATCTGCAGACGCGCCCACAACATCGATTTGGTATTCATAACTATGAGCTAGCAGATTATTCACTCACTACGCAAGACATTGAACAGGCCTTTGCACACAGGAGCGCAAGCGATTAACACCTACAAAATATACGGCGGGGAACTCAGTCTCTTCACCCGCAAACTCGAGGCGGCAGCCAAATTCTACGGCATGCGCTTCGAACTGCGCAGTAA